>CAZGJE010000068.1:0-4904 GCA_964526355.1 uncultured Candidatus Saccharibacteria bacterium | reverse complement strand
TCATTGGAATCGAGGTTTCCCTTTTCTGACCCCTCATCCTCTGTTTTTTTCTTATTTTTGGACTCTTTGGCAGGATTTTCGCTCACATTGAACTCTCCCCCTTTGTGCTCTGGCGCCTTGTTGGCGGCTGGCTTGGCACTATTTTCGCCAGGAGATGAAGAATCAATAGTAATCGGGGTCACCGTCACACTGCTGGTGTCAGGCTGTTTCGCTATTGGCACCGCTACCGGAGTAGGAGCGACAACTGCTTGCGATATTTCTGACTTGGTGATTTTTGGTTTTTCTGGCGCCTGGGTAAGGTCTGCGTTGGGGATTTCATCTACCGTCAAGTTCGGGTCGTTTGAACCCAGGAAATTGTCCAACATCGAGGCCAAAGAATCTTTGTCCCTTGTCTTGGAGCCAGGAGTGGTAGTTGTGGGTCTATCCAAAGTTAATTTTGTCGAGTTATCCACAGGCCTGGTAGTCTGAGATTTTTTGTCCAGGAGACCAATGACATAATCAATATCTTCCTTCGAAGTAGCAAATCGCTCAACCTTAATATTATTTTGTTTCTCAATGAATTCAAGAATCCGTATTACTACCGGAGAGTCAGGCTGCTCACAGGCCACTAGAAAATAGTTGTTTGCGTTCTGACCGAATACCGCGATTCGATATTTTTGGATAAATTCCAGCGGGATCTTGGTCAGAAAATCCTGGGTAATATTTTGATTACGCAGGAACACGACAGGCAAACTCCCCTTCTTGATCAACAGCTGATTCGCCTTGCCCTGGTATTGCTTCAAGCACTCGATATAATCACTTTGCCCGGTGATATAAAGCTCTATTTTCAGATCTTTGTCGGCAAATAGTTGCATTAGCCCAGTTTGATAATTCACAAGAAGGTCTGCTGGCATATACATCGCGAACCGAAGAATCCCGTCAGTAAGACCAAAAGGAATTATGCCGTATTTTCTGACTAGCTTCTCTGGCACTAATTTACGGAGTTCTTCTGGGATCTCAATATTTTTCAATTCGATGTAAGGCAATTTAAAAATTATGCTATAAGCCTTGTTGATAGTATCTCTCGAAACAATTTTGCTCCGGACTAGAAAATCTTCGACTTCTCGATTGGTCTTGAGTTTGGCCTTTAGTTTATCAGCATCTTCTGGATCAAGAATATTTTGCAAAACAAAAACATCCAGAATCGACTGGGTGACTAAGATATCCTCCGTCACAGGATAATAATTTTGGTAGAGAGCCTTCTTGTCCATCTATTTTATTGGAAAGGATTAGTTTTTCCGACAGAGTCACTCGCTGGTGCAGCTACCGGCATTCCGGACAAATTGTCTCTTCCAGTCAAGATCTTCTCGGCTTTTGCCTCAGTCTGGACAACATCAACATTGGCAGTATTTGTGGCGACACCTTTCGCATTTCGAGAGAAATACCAAAGAGAGCCAAATCCCAAGAGCACTATCAAAACGAAAATTATACTTCCCCATAAACCTAGATTGTTTGTTTTCTCAGTCATCTTGCCTCACTTATTTATTATCAGAAGATACGCTCTTGTATGCCTCTGCCTGAATCGACAGCGTCACTCCATTTACCGAGTTCGATACTACCATGCTCTTAATGTTGAAAATTTTGAGATCATTTTCGAGTGTTTTGACAAAATTTTGCATATTGTCAGCCGATCCAGAAACCATAAATGATACTGTCACTGGTGATATCAGGCCACTTCCGACCGTTGAGGCGCTTTTGGCTTTTGCAGAGACATTTTCATTGATTTGTACGCTGGGAACGATAGCGCCGTAACGGGCAGCTAGCCTTTCAAGCTCGGCGATAATATTGGGCGAATCCTTGTCATCAGCCACCGCCACTTTGGCGTCGGCCAGGGTCGCCTTGGACTGGTCTAGCAATGTCTTGGTCTTTTCCAGAGAAGTCAAATTTGACTGACCAGATATCGCCTCATCTTCATATTTCTTGATATCAGAATACTTCGACGACAACTGGGGATAAGTATAAAAATACGATACGAAGAAAAAAATTAGTATCAAGGAGATAGGTAGACCGTTTTTCATAATGCTTTTAGTGTTCATTGTGCTCCTCCAACGGCGCTGGGGACTGTGGGGATCGTTGCCGTAATTGTTACTGGTACATTCTCCGTACTATTTCTAGTCGCCGAGATAGCAATCGAGCCAAGCTCGATCTTCTCCATCACGGACTCTCCCTCGGACTTCCATGATTCGAATGTCAAGACCTGATCAGCCGCTCCTCGGTAGCTGTCAGTCTTACCAGACATGGTAAATTTGCCCTCGTTGGTGAGAGATATGCTCGTGACAGTGACGTTGGTGTTGATGCGCTTGAAGATCTCTGGCATAAAATTGGCCATACTATATCTCTTGGCCAATGCAGCTTCGATTTGAGCTGTTTTGGCCTGAATCTCTGATGCGTCAGCCTTGATCTGCTTGTAATCAGATGAATCAAGCTTAGCTGTGATCGTATCACGCTCAGCCTTCTTGTCGGCAACTTTGCCCTTCATGCTGAAATTTAGATACATCAAAAATCCGCTTGCCAAGACGGAAACTGCTACTCCGGCCCAGAGTACTGCGGCCGTAGCTTCGTTGCCAGAGTCAGACATGATCTTAAATTGATCATCTGAATCGGCACGAGAAGGCTTCCCCGAGCCCTTGCCTAAAATATTTGATAAGTCCATCTGAACCCCTCCGTTAGAATGCTTAACTATATTATATATGTATTAAAACTAGCGAGCAAGCCCCTAAGGGGAGCCTTTGGCTTGAACAAATTCGCCAGCAATTGATGATCCCGGACTCGCCATCCTAGCTGCTTACCCCCAACTCCCAACTTTTAACTATTATCTCCCCACTCCTGACTATTAGTCCCGACTTTCCTATGGTTTGTTCCCCACTTCACTAGATTTTGGCACTATCAGAGTTCGAAATCCTGGCGGAACATGGCTGTCAATATTGTAATCGAAGAAGAAATTTACATTCACAGGATTTGCTCCTACATTAAAGTTTTTGGCCACAAAGGACCCGGTCATCTGAGAATTATCTTGCACGGTTAGAGTCCCTTTACAAAGGAACATTGCGTTGATTTCCCCTCCACCATTATAGATACAGTTCCCCCCAGCTAGTTTCACCAAGACGTCTTGGCTTCTGCCGAGAGAGGTGCCGTTGGCCTTGAAACATTCAATCCAAAAGGTAGTGTCAGCGACAATGGCTGACGAATCGCCGCTCCCCGTAGCCGTAATCGTACCGCTCCAACCAGCAGGGGTAGAATTCTTGGTACAATGATCAACATTGGCCAACGTCCATGACATTGTCGTCTTCTCACCATACTGGACACTTAAATTCTGGGCAGACAGAGAAATAACTGGAGTTAAATCCTCCGTTGTGAAATTAAAGCAGTCTGTGCTAATACCAGTCAAGCCCGCCATATTAGTGGCAAAAGTACGATACCAGTACCTTGTACTCGGGGTTAGTCCGTCCATTGTAGTAGCAAACTCCGAGCCAATTGACATAGGCATATTGGATCCATTGTATGTATGGTGAATATTCGTGTTGGCAGCACAATCATTGCTACCATTCGCACCGGTATAGGTATAAATTCCGTATTGACCGATCTCGCTCCTCGTATTGTTGGTCATTCCAGTATTGTCCACGATGCCCAGACCAACAGCCCATGTCTGAGTAACATTACCAGCGCCATGGAAATTCCGTACCGTCGGGGCGACAGCGGGTGGTGGAGGACTCGGTCCATAAATATGCAAGGCAGCGCCGGAGGTATGTAAAGTAATCCCATTCCCGCTAATTTGATATGGATAGATAGAGTGAAGGCCATAACCAATGCCTATTAATTTCGTGACAGTGAGATGAGTTAGCCCGTCAGTTTGGACATTATCACCACCCCACCACAAGCCCCCTCCGGTCGACCAGAGGACAGTCGGATTGGTACCAATAGAACTAGGTAAATTCACGAGGGATACATCACAAACGACGATCAGACTTGTCGAATATGGGACATTGGAGCCCTCCGGTACATTTTCTCCGGTCCCCCAGTTGGTAGCACTGCACGAATTTACCTGCGCGTTTATGACAGTCACTGCAACGCTAGCCGTAGCACTCTCTCCTGTGGAGCTAGTACAGATAAGTGACAACGTAGCCGCGTTACCATTTATAGTTTCTCCTATGCCCTCCTGACCATCTGGCAACACTATTGGTGTGCTCGTACCTTCTTCCCAACCAGACCATCTCATCGGTCCATAGGATGGCGTATCGGTATGCCTTAGACAATTGGTTGCGTTGGTCGTCTGCCATCTTATCTGCCCATCAAGAGTCGGATCAGCCAGATAAGAAGAAACATTGTATACCGCAGCGCTGCTCGATTGCCAATTACCTGCATAATCCTGTACTTGCAAAGCGACTGTCGGCTTGGCTGCCTCAGCTTTTTGCGATGATAGAATCGTCAGGACAAAAGAGACGACCAAAACGCCGAGGAAACTGCCAAGAAATTTTAATATATTTTTCTGCATTTTATTATCTTGAACCATGAGTTTTAGAGTATTCTTCAATCTGCTCCGCCGGTACCAATACCTGTTTGCCATCCTTATCTGTAAAAATTGCCGCTCCGTTTTCTTTGGTCAAGGGCTTGGCAGCGTCCTGCTCTGACTTGGACTTATTTTCCTTAGCATCATGCCATTTCTGATAGCCGAAATACCCACCGGCCGCGAGACCGAGCGCTAGTACGATGATAACGATGATTCTAAAATTTATTTTCATTCCCCTCACGAATTAGCTTATAGTTTGGAGCCTGCCTGCCATTAGGCAGGTTGGGAGTGAGGAGTTAAGAGCCACTCTGCCACTCTGAAATTATACCAGCCCTGCCACCTATTGAGCAATAAAGCC
>CAZGJE010000067.1:1272-5165 GCA_964526355.1 uncultured Candidatus Saccharibacteria bacterium | reverse complement strand
ATGCGGAAGAGAAACTCCAATCAGTTTCCAAGAGGATAGAGTTAGATAGGAATAGTTAGAGAAGAAGATTCGGTACGAAGAAAATGTATTTACAAAAAATCATCTCCGTTGTACGGGATGATTTTTATATGCGAAATATTTAATGTTGGGTGGGGCGTGGGAACCGGAGTTCCCGGAGAAGCGGCGGCAATCTCTCTGACTGCTCTAAGCTCTCCCTGAGGAGTAGTTCCGCCTTGGCGACGGCTTCGCGGAAGATCGGCTCATCAAGCTCATTTTTCTCACGCAATGTGGCGTAGCATTCGAGCTCGTTGATGTCTTCCGTCAGCAGCCAGTTGCGGAGTAGGAGTGCGACATATTTCGCTTTCAAGCCCTGTTGGGCCTGATAGAAGCGAAGTAGCAGTATTATGCACCCTTCATGAGCCGGAGTCATAGATCTTCCTCCGATCCCAAATGGTGCAAATACCGACCATCGCACTAACAAGGACGGTGTAGACAATCCATTCAGGCGCCTTTAAATCGGCGCAAACTGCCAGCAGACAGCCGGTAAATATCAGAACGGCAATCGTTGTGAGAATCTTGAACATATCTCACCTCCATGTATATATTATATAACAAATTAATCTATTTGTCCATAGGCAAAACTGTTTTTGACACAATAAAACCCCCAATAAAAGGGGGTTGGGGGGATTACCAACCGATTCTGCGAACCCAGCGGTATGAAAAATAAATAGAATAAAGGTTTTCCAAGAAGCAGAATTGTGGTTGATAATCCCCGAGCACACACCTAAGGAGCCATTGCTCCCAGTTGGGAGGTAGATCAACAGTACAATATTATTAGTCTGATGTCAATATTTTTGTCATATAAGTACTGTCGAGTGAATAGTTAAATTTCTCGAAATATGCCCGTACTCCAACGCCAGCGATGATGGCCAATTTGTTGACCCTGTATTCATCCCTTACGATTCTTTCGGCCTCTGACAAGACTTGAGAGCCAAAACCTTGGTGCTGTGCGGCGGCGACACTTACAGCGCCAATGCCAACTTGTGGACCGTAGGTATGCATTTCCCGGATAATTGCGCAGTTATCTAAAACTGGCAGGGATTCGCTCCAGTCGTTGGGAATTCGTAATCGGAGCAATGCCAGAAGTTTTTCTCTATTTTCAGATTCGATGGACAAGAATATCTCTTTGCCATCAGAGGCAGCATAATCCATGCGAAACATTTTGTAATGGTCGTTAGTATTATAATCACCTTTTATCTCTCGACAACGGATACATTGGCAGCTCACTCCTTGTTTGGCAAGCTCGGCCAAAACATTTTGTCGAAGGTTGGAAATCTTGGCGCCGCCTTCCACGATATATTCCGTAGGAATATCACGGATTACTCGCTCGATTCTACAATATGGTGGTACTAATTTCTTGATTTCTGCGAGAAGCTTTGTCAGCTCTTCTGCGCCGTAAGGTTTAAATTTTTTCTTTTGATAAAGTTTGTAGATTTCTGCTTCTTTGACCAGCGCTAGCGGATAAATCTTGAGATGGTCTGGCTTAAAATTTGGATCAGAAAAAAGTTCTTTAAAGACTGCTAGATCTTTTTTCTGGTCCGAACCATAAAGATTGACCATCATTTGGTATGACACCTTGAAGCCGGCGTTTTTGAGCATTTTGGTCGCATGTATTGTTGAGGTTGTGTCGTTACCGCGATTATTCATTTTCAATATATTATCATCCAAACTCTGTACGCCGAGCTCTACCTTGGTAACACCAAGCTCACGTAAAAATTTAATTTCCTCCATATCAACATGATCTTGTCGAGTCTCTACTGATATCTCAACAATTCGGTGTTTCGCAGTTTCGTTTTTGCGCTGTAATTTCTCCAAGCTCCTAACTCCCGACTCTGGGCTTGGATCGTTCGCTGCTCGAAATAATTCTTGGACGAAATTCTTACGGTAAGAAGGCGTATATGCAGACCAGGTCCCACCAATTATCCGGATGTTTACTTTTTCGGTAATATGCCCGACGGCTTCCAGGGCTTTCAACCTTGAAGAAACCTGGAGAAATGGATCATAGTTGCAGGTAATCGCTCGCATTACCGCTGGCTCCTCTGCTAGGTAGCTTTTCGGCGCGCCAGCTTGTGTGGGGCAATACAAACATCTACCGGGACAATCGTACGGTTTGGTGAGCACTGAGACCACTACAATTCCAGACATTGATCGGGTCGACTTGAGTGTAAGAAACTTTTCAAGGTCAGAATTTCTGCCAATGAGTTGACCTATGAGCAAACTTTGGTATGCTAAAAGTAGCTCATCATTTGTAAAAAATGAAAGCTGCGAAGATTTGGCATAAACTCGCTGAAGCTTATCGAATCGCCTGCGAGAAAGTTCGCCACTAGCAAACTCAAGAATAAATTGATTAATCGGTATTTTATTCATTATGAAAAAAGAATACGCAGAATATTTACTAAATAGAACGATAGAGGATTATAACAGTATAGCCGAGCAGTTTTCAAGTACGAGGAACTATCTATCCAATGATATTATAGCACTGAAGAGTTATGCAAAAGATGGAGACAAGATCCTGGATGTCGGCTGCGGCAACGGTAGATTGACAGAATTATTCAAGGATATGAAGATTAAATATACTGGGGTAGACAATTCGAACGAATTGATCAAAATTGCCAAAAAAAGGTACCCAAAATCTGACTTTCGCCTAACAAACCCGCTGAAGTTTGATTTTCCAGATAATTCCTTCGACAAAATATTTTGTTTGTCTGTGTTTCACCATATTCCAAGCACGGAATTTCGTGTTGAATATCTCAAGGAAATTAGACGGGTTTTGAAGCCAAAGGGGTTACTCGTTTTGACGGTCTGGAATATGTGGAAAAAGAAAGGCATGGTCTGGCAGATATTGAGAAATGGTTTTTTCCACTGGAATTTGGACCTTAGTGATACGTTCTATCCATTCAAATCGGGTGACAAGACGATCAGGGCAAATCGCTATATTCACTGTTTCAAGGTGGAGGAGCTAGAGAAATTATTTTTACAGGCAGGCTTCGAGATAGTAGGCATAGACAATATGAAAAGAGGGGATAGGGGCGATAATGAAAACGTCCTCTTCTTGGGCGAAAAATAGAACTATTTTGGACTTTTATCTTTGGTTACACTGATGGCGGCATCAGGACAAAAACGGTAGCAATTGCCGCAAGCGATACATTTTTCGAGGTCGATCTCAGGTATTTCAGTGGCGAATACTCCAAGTGTCTCGCCTTTTGATAGCGCTGCGACCGGGCATTTGGCGATACATATATGGCAGCCCTTGCAGCGCTCAGGAATGATCATAGCACTCTTACCAAAACCTTTGCGGATAATTTTTCCCGTCGCTGGCATAAATGTAGGCTTGGAAAAGTGGTCGATCTCGAACACGGCAGTTCGCCCGTATTTGAAAGTATCTTCGTTTAGTTTCTTGATTTTGTCATCTTTGAACTTCTTACCGAGAATTTTAACGATTGAATCCCATACTATATTCTCGTCGAGATTGATAATACGGCTAACTTTGCCAGTGATAAGGATATTAAACGATTTGGTTGTAAACAACGAACTGGCAATCTCAGTAGCAGGTATGCCCATCTTATTGTGATGATGAATCAACTCAGCCGGTATGGTTGAGCTATCGAAAATTACTTTGGTCCGTGGGGAAATATGCTTATCTATGATGGAGAGGGCTCTCTTTTGAAGAACGACCACAATGTCAGCATGTTCGAAACGGGGATACCGAATTTCCTCATTACTGATTGTTATATAAGCGGTGGATGGCGTTCCGCGTTGTTCAACGCCAAAGGCAGGTATGTATGAAACCATGGAGCCCTGAGTCTTAACGGCATCGACAAGAACCTTAGCTA
>CAZGJE010000067.1:0-1262 GCA_964526355.1 uncultured Candidatus Saccharibacteria bacterium | reverse complement strand
TTGTTTGGATGCCCTGTCCGCCTTCTCCTGCCAAGAATATTCTAGTTGCTTTCATTTAACCTCCTTGTTTGACGAACTGATTTCCCCTATTGGAAAAAACTTCTCCATGTGGGCAAGCCGAGCGAATGTGTCCTTGGCATTTGTTTTCCAATTGGTCGGGCACGTAGAGAGTATCTCGAGGAAAGAAAAAGAGTTATTTTTTATTTGATTGTCCAACGCGTGCTTGATCATCGCCTTCATCTGGATTGGGTTGGATACTGATGCGCGGGCTATATAGGCTGTTTTGCTGGCAACTTCCGCTAGTAATTCTGGGCCTCTAAGCCCAGGACCAAATATTGGATCCTTTCCGGCCGGGGCAGTAGAAGTAATCGTACCAACTTGAGTAGTCGGTGATGTCTGGCCTCCGGTCATAGCATAGTTTTCGTTATTAACGAGGATTACCGTTATTGGATTATTACGATATGCTGCGTGAACAAGTGCCTGCAGTCCGATAGCATAGCCTCCTCCGTCGCCCATATAAGCGATGGCAATTCTACTCGGTCTGGCCATTTTGTATCCAACCATTACCGAGGTTGTCCTGCCGTGATGGGTCTGGACCGTGTCAATGTCAAAAAAATCCCAGGCCAAAAGTGAGCAGCCGATATCAATGCCCAGTGCGGTATTGCGAGCGATACCAATTTCGTCGACTAGATACCCCAACTGTTTCAAAACGCTGCCGTGACCGCAGCCAGGGCAAAAAAGGTGAGGCTTACTACTGTCTTTCCAGCATTTTGGCATTATTTTATCCATTGTGCCTCCTGACTTGGTCAATTATTTCTTCTGGGGTGAAACCCTGGGCTGGTTTTGAGATCTCAATAAATTTTGCGGCATGACCGGACATTTCATATTTCACAATTCTTGAAAGCTGATTCAAGGAAGATTCGATAATTATAATTCTATCAACTTTTCTGGCCCCCTGTAGAAGTTTCTCGCGATCAAACGGGTTGAGAGTAATCGGACGGAACAATCCGACTTTCATGCCATCCTTGCGCATAATTTTGATGGCTTCTTTGGCTGCACTCGCGACAAGGCCATGAGCGATCACAAGTGTTTTCGCGTCAGTAATCCTATATGACTCCGATTCAACAAGTTCGGTGCGATAACCCTGCCAGTCCTTGTGTGTCTGTGCCAGGACCTGACCAAACGATTCCTCTGAGCTGTAACAATTACGTAAATTCACGGATTCGGATTTTTCGGCTAGTATGGGCGGACTCTTGACCTTA
>CAZGJE010000066.1:0-5225 GCA_964526355.1 uncultured Candidatus Saccharibacteria bacterium | reverse complement strand
TCTACCAGGGTATCCGCCCAGCACTTAATATTGGTATTTCCGTTTCCCGTGTTGGTGGTGCCGCTCAGATCAAAGCGATGAAGAAGGTTGCTGGTAAATTGAAGCTGGAAATGGCTCAATACCGCGAATTGGCCGCTTTCGCCCAATTTGCTTCCGATCTTGATCCTGAGACCAAGAAGACAATCGAGCGTGGCAAACGCGTTACCGAGCTTTTGAAACAGCCTCAATTTAGCCCAATGCCAGTCGAAGAGCAGGTCGTCGGCCTCTACGCCGCGATCAACGGCTATCTCGATAGCTATGAAGTCACCGAGATCAAGGAAGTTGAAAAATCGATTCTTTCCAAGGCCAAAACCGCAATCAAAGATGTCATGACAGCGATCAAAGAGAAGGGTGCGATGGACGAGAAGGAAGAAGAAAAGCTCAAGGACTTCCTAGCCAAGAATACGAAGAAAGTCTCCGAGGCAATCGTCGATGAAAAGGCCGAGACCAAAGAAGAGTCAAAATAGTTCCATTAAGCGACTTTGAGGAATAATGGCAAGTACACAAGAATTTAGACGCCGAATTAAATCGGTCAACAACACAAAGCAGATTACCAAAGCGATGCAAATGATCGCCTCTATTAAGATGCAAAAATCGGTCAAGGCGGCTCAAACTGCCCGCGCCTACATTCAAAATGCTTGGAATATGCTCTCTCGCCTAGCCAAGCTCACCTTGCCTGAAAATCACCCGCTTATCGCCGATCGCCCGATCAAGAAAATGGCTATAATCCTAGTTTCCTCCGACCGTGGACTTTGCGGATCATACAATTCGGAGGTTTTGAAGAAATTCTTGCAGTTTGAGAAGGAAATGTGCGCATGCAACGATGAGACCTGCCGAGCATACCAGGGCGGCTGTGACGTCATCACTATCGGCAAGAAAGGCGCTGAGTTTGTCAAACGCTACAAAGTCGGCCGATTGATTGCCGAGTTTCCAGGATTTGAGAGCAAAATTGTAGTAGACGATATCATCCCAATCTCCAAATTGACGAACGAAGAGTTCTTGAAGGGCAATTATGATCGTGTTGTTGTGATCTACTCTCACTTTATCTCATCCTTGAAGCAAGTCCCTGTCGTCAAGCAGCTTTTACCTATTGTCGATGATCATATCGATAACGGCGAAATCTGGGAAAAGACTGAGGAGAATGAGGCTGAGTTCAAATTTGAGCCCACTGCCGATGAGGTTATGGATGGCATCCTGCGCCAAGTCTTGCGCACTCAGATCTATGGATCCATTCTAGAAGCCAACGCTTCGATGTATTCAGCTCAGATGATCGCAATGCAAAACGCTACCGACAACGCTGAGGACTTAGTCAGTGAGCTCAAATTACTTTACAACTCTGTCCGCCAAGATAACATCACCCGTGAGATTGCAGAAATATCCGGCGCGGCAGAGGCGATGAAATAAATATAATATAATCAATAGAAATATAAGGAATAAAAATGTTGAATGAAATGAAATCCGCCTCTGGCGGAAACAAAGGAAAAATCACTCAGATCATCGGCGCCGTTATCGACGCACAATTTACAGAAAAATTACCAGAGATTTACGAAGCGATAGAGTGCGAGCTCGACAAGAAACGGCTTGTTTTTGAGGTTCAGCAGCATCTTGATGACACCACCGTTCGCGCCGTCGCGATGTCATCTACCGATGGCCTTCAGAGAGGCATTGAATTGACTGCTACTGGCAAACCAATCTCCGTACCAGTTGGCAAGACCTCGCTTGGTCGTATGTTCAACGTTACTGGAGATGCCATCGACGGCAAACCAGACGTTAAGCCGGACAAGTATTATCCAATCCACCGCCCAGCACCTTCCTTTGACGAGCAGAATACTAAAGTCGAAATCTTCGAAACTGGTATTAAGGTTATCGATCTGATCGCTCCGATCACCAAAGGTGGCAAAGTTGGGCTCTTCGGTGGTGCTGGCGTAGGCAAGACCGTCCTGATCACAGAGTTGATCCGCAACATCGCCTCCGAACACGCTGGCCTCTCCGTTTTCGCTGGTGTTGGAGAGCGTACTCGTGAAGGTAACGATCTCTACAATGAGATGAAAGAGTCAGGAGTTCTGGAGAAAACTGCTCTCGTCTTCGGCCAGATGAATGAACCACCTGGAGCACGTATGCGCGTAGCCCTGACCGGTCTCGCCCAGGCAGAATACTTCCGTGATGAAGGCAAAGACGTTCTCCTCTTTATCGATAACATCTTCCGCTTTACACAGGCCGGCGCTGAGGTTTCGACCCTTCTCGGCCGTATGCCGTCAGCTGTAGGCTATCAGCCAACCCTGGCTGAGGAAATGGGCAATCTGCAAGAGCGTATTACTTCTACCAAGAAGGGCTCGATCACTTCCGTCCAAGCTGTTTAC
Source organism: uncultured Candidatus Saccharibacteria bacterium (assembly GCA_964526355.1). GTDB lineage: Bacteria > Patescibacteriota > UBA1384 > XYA2-FULL-43-10 > 1-14-0-10-43-13 > JBAZBD01. The sequence goes on along the minus strand of CAZGJE010000066.1, from coordinate 2,826 downwards.
GTTCCTGCCGATGACTTGACCGACCCAGCTCCCGCTACCACCTTTGCTCACCTTGACTCTACAATCGTCTTGGAGAGAAGCTTGGCTGAGCTTGGTATTTATCCTGCGGTTGACCCACTCGCTTCTAGCTCAAATATTCTCGATCCTAATATTGTTGGCGAAGAACACTATACTGTCGCTCGTGAAGTTCAGAAAATCTTGCAAAGATACAAAGATTTGCAAGATATTATTGCAATCTTGGGCATGGAAGAGCTTTCTGATGATGACAAACAGACCGTGGCTAGAGCTCGCAAGATTCAGCGCTTCCTATCTCAGCCTTTCCACGTCGCCGAAGTCTTCTCCGGTATCCCAGGCGTCTACGTCCCGCTCAAAGACACTATCAAAAGCATCCAGGAAATTCTGGCTGGCAAGCACGACTCGAAATCTGAAACTGAGTTCTATATGAAAGGTTCAATCGCCTAGGCAGATTATGAGTAATTTTAAATTAAAATTGATTGCTCCTGACGGCGTGAAATATGAGGAGACAGCCTCTGAAATCACTTTGCCAACTCGTGACGGACAAATTACTATCTTGCCTGGTCATATGCCTCTAATTACTTTGCTCCGTCCCGGCGAAATAATCATCAAGGATGGCGCCAGAACGCATGAATTAGCGACCGAAGGGGGCGTGGCGGAGATTTCACAGGGACTCGTCAAGATTCTGGCTGATACCGCCGAAGATGCCAGCAATCTAAACGAGCTCAAGATTATCGAAGCCAAGAAGGCGGCCGAGCACAGACTTGCTCAGGCCAAAGACAGCGTTGAGTTCGCAGACGCGTCTGCCGCACTCGAAAAACAATTAGCAAAATTGAACTTCCTTACCAAAAGGAAGAAAAAATATCACTCGTAGAACTATTTAACCTCTGTCCCTGGAATCGCGCTTGGAACGCTTGGATCAGCCGGTGCCGCCACAACTGGCGCTGCCGGCTGATTTTTGGTTAGCGGAAATACTATTGTAAACTGACTGCCTACATTCTCCATACTGTCGACAAATATCTCGCCCTTCATTTTTTCTACCATTTCCTTGGTAATCCAGAGCCCTAGACCCGTTCCGGGGATATCCTGCGTCTTGTCAGACTTAATACGATAAAACTTCGTAAACAGGCTCTTGCGGGCTTCTGCGGACATACCAACGCCGCTGTCCTTGACCACCGTCTTGATCTTTTCATTTTCGATAGTGTGAGAAATAGTTACCTCACCCTGTAGAGTATACTTGATCGCATTTCCGATAACATTGGTGAAGATTTCGCGAAGTCTGGCAGGGTCAGCCATGATTATAAGCGGGTTTTGAACCGGAATGTAATTAAGCTTGAGGCCCTTCTCTTGTGTCTGGATACTCAAGTTACTGACCACTTCATCTATGACAGATTTCATGTCAGTTGGCGCCAGCTCAAATTGAAGCCTACCCTGTTCGAGTCTAGAAACGTTGAGAAGATCGTTGACCAATTCGTTTAATCTAATCGCTTGCTTGTCGACGATCATGATATTCGCCTTGGCCTTCTCGTCAACAACCCCGCCGACTCCATCTGTAATATTGGCCAAGTAGCCACGAATCGCAGCCACTGGGGTCTTCAGTTCATGGGAAGCGATTGAGATGAAGTCATCTTTCATCTTGTCTACCTCTTGCAATTTTCGTACCAATTGAGCAGATTCAAAAAATCGAAAATGATTTATCAGCAACATCACGATCACTAGCAGAGTGGCTATCAACACCATCATCGATTGCCGGAGAGAGCTATCTATCAATGTGTCAATATTGAGGAGAGACACTTTTGTATCGATCAGGCCAACCTTGACTCCATCGATCGTGACAAGGCTCGTGACAGACCAGATACGCTCCATCTTACCATCTTTGTCCTGGTAGGTGCCGAGTGTCGCTACCGGTTGGTTTTCCTTCCAGGCAATGTCAGCTTGGTATCCTGAAATAATTGTGTCTCTCTTGCTGGCGTTAGTACTGGCGAAAACTGTGTAATTATCTGTGCCTTTGACGATGAGAGAGATCTCGCTTACTTCATCGGCCTGCTTACTTACGCTCTCCAATGTTTTATCAGCGACGGATTTGTCTTCAAAAACTGGCCTGGTTGCTAAAGTAGCGAAGATCTCGTTGGCCAGTATCGCCTTCTGATGAAGCTCATTGTCCATATTGCTCTTGACTGAGCGCCAGATCAAATAAACATTCAAAATAATCAATGCTGGTATCAACACGATCAAAAGTAGAGAGTAAAATAACTGTATTTTACTGCTTGTTTTCTCCGTCACTAGGGGTTTCATCAACCTGTGCCTTTCTTAATTTTACATATCCGAAGGTAAGCAACACTAGAACCGCTACCGCTACCAAGAACAAAATATAGATAATATATTTGGAAAAGAGAGCATTGAAAGGATCGCTTACTACCAAAGTCTTGTCTCCATTTAGATCTAGCAAATTCGAGGAGGCCTGAGCTTCTGAGATGAAGAAAGTTTTTGCCTCGGTCCTCACCATCTCCTGGGTTGCAGCGTCCTGAACCACAACGTAACTTTCATGTTTGCCAGTATCTAGCGGACGGTCTAGAACGTACTGCCAATTACCGTTTTCGTCAGCTTTGACCGAGACTATGATCGGATCACTAAAGATATAAAGGTATACTGTCGAATTTGGTGCTGCTTTGCCAGAAAACAAAATGGCATTTTTCTTCTCTGTTTTGTCTGGTTGGTCAACATTTGCGGAAGTAACTTCAGTATTCTTGACAGTTTCAATTTTCGTCACCTCTTTTTGGATATCAGAGGCTATTTTGACATCCTTGACCT
>CAZGJE010000065.1:0-5242 GCA_964526355.1 uncultured Candidatus Saccharibacteria bacterium | reverse complement strand
TCATACCGGCCCTGATACGATTCAAGTAAATTCCAGCAATGATCGCCCGATCTGTATCATTTGATGATTCCTTCTCAACGATAGAAGCAACTATCAAATGCTGGTTTGTCACGGTTAATGACTCCGTTCGAGCTGTATAATCGTCGAGCATCATTTTGACAACCTCGTCGCCAGTCATGATAGGATTGAAAAAATACGTATCGGGAAACAATTTTCCCTCGTATTTGCGAGCAGCGGTCAAGAAGTCAGTATAAGAAACAACTTTGCTATCAGCCAATCTGATCGCCATTTGCTCGGCTCTCCAACCCTCTGGAAAGGTCAGCTTGACTACCTTGGTCTTCCCGTCCCGCAATTGATCAACGATAGAGACGATGCTGGCGCCAGCGGAGAATTCATAATAGCCAGACTTGATCTTGACCAGATTGAATTTGGCGTAATAGTAAAACAACTTCTTGTTCGCGATAACGTTTTTTGAGATCAACTTGTCAGATATCCCGTTGATTCCGTCCTCCGAGTTTACCAAAATCAAAGTTGGTTCGCTCTGACTATTTGACGCTTTGATGCCATTTAAAAAGAAAAAAACAAGCGCGAGGACTGCCAGCGCTAGTGTCAAGACGACTCCCATGACCCACCAAATTATTTTGCTGTTTTGCTTCTTTTCTTCCATTAAACAACTCCAATATTCGGCTTTAGATTATCATAACCTTCTTGACTTACCCGATTGATAAATTGCTCCAGGATTAAAACTGCCGCCAATTCGTCTACCGCATATTTCAAGTTATTTTGTTTGATCAATGATTCTGCCTCCATCGAGGTTAACTCCTCCGGCTCAAAGAAAACTGGTCTCTGGGCACGCTCAGAGAGCTCCTGAGCGAATTCTCTAATCTTTGGCGAAATTGTGCCCTCCTCGCCCTGCGAACGAGTCGGCAAACCGATGACGATCGCACTAATTTCCTCTCTCTCGATAATCTCGAGGAGCTTTAAAACGGCTTTTTCGCCTTCGTTCAATATGATCGGGAGCCCAGTTGGAATCATCTCGCCAATTGCCGCTCCTATTCTTTTCGTGCCGTAATCAATCGCCAAATACATATTATTTTGTCTTGTAATCGAAGTTAATTGAAATATTGTTCTTAAGATAGGGCAACAGCGGCATTGACGATGGAGTTGTCGCGACAGTTACTGCGTTCACCCCAGGCAAACCGGCAAGATAGTTTTTGGCGTCTGTCCTGTTTTTGTTCGCTAGGTTGACCTTAATTTTCTCGACATCTATTTCGCGACCGACCTTAGCTGCGCTAGTTATATCCAGATTGATAGTACCATTGGCTAGATTGGAATCTGAGAATTTATATGTGGTCGAGACACTTTTCTGATCCAATATTGCCTCATCGGCAAGAATTTTTGATCCGATGTATTTGCTGGCAAACGCCTCCAGATCGGTCTCGTTGAAACCGACTGCAAACATCTTCAGCTTCATACTATATTGGAATGTGTCGGCTTCGTCATTTGTCTTCTTGTCGGCACTCTCGGTGATCACTTCTTCACCCTGACTTTTTTCAAATATTTTGAGACTGCTATCTTCCACAAGCTTAGAAAACTCAGCGGTGTTATCAGACTTAATCTTGGCCATCAGATATTTGGAGGCCCTTGCTAAGTCTTCGTCCGTTACAAACTTCTGTGTTTTGGCCAAACCACCGCTCAGTACCGCCTTATTGACAGCCGTCATCTTGCCAACAGTAAAATTTGTATTGGCTGGTAGGTTGTACCCGTCACCATTTTCGCTTGCTGTGACTGTCCCGTCGATTGTTCCGGCGCTGGTGTCACATTTGATACTACCTGACACCAATTGGCAATTCTGCAGTGTTGCTGCTGGGACGATCACTCCCTTGGATAGCGAAAAAACTTTGCCATCGGCTGCCGTGACCTTGGTACCGGCTGCCAGGACCTGGGCCGTTGTAGCCACGCTATTTGAGATACTAATTGTACCAGTTGCCTTTGTACCTATATCTTTAGCGCCTGTTGCATCATATTGTTTGGCGCTATCCTTGGACAGTTCCACTATTTTCCCAGCATATGCCATCTTCTCTAGATTGACTCCGTCCTGATTCTTGTCGACCGTCACCTTGTACTCGAGAGATATATCGCGGCTATCAACCAAGAGTGATATCTTGGCCTTTGGTAAAAAAACGTAGGCAGCACCGAGTGCAAGGAGAGCAATTGCAAACAACAAAATAATCAATGGTTTTTTGCTTTTTCTTCTCATATCTTTCACTTTCTTAAACTCCGGAGCCGATTCCGGCTCTTTGCGCGTGTTAATTGGCCTTTCGTCCTCTTGTTCACCGTCATCTCCTGACCCGCCAAAAGAAACTTCTTCCTCCTCCAACTCTTCGTCCCCTTCAGAACCTCTGTCCCTCAGAACCTCTGTCCCTTTTTCCGGCGCATATCCCTCATCTGCAGAAGTGTCATCCCCATTCTCTGAAGATAACTCTACTTCTTCCTCTTGTCCAGCTCCCTCTTCAGCCTCTTCGTCCTCAGACGCTTTTTCGGCGGTTGAATCATGTGGCTGGATCTCGTCTTCTTTGGCAGATTCGCTCGCACCGCCAAGACTATATTTCTGATAAGTATGAACTTTTAAATTAGCGGCCTCTTTGCTCTTGTCCTGAACAGTCTCTTTGTCCAAGGGGGCTTTCTCGGCCTCGCTTACTTTGGCAAACACTGTTACCCCAATCTGATCAGCCAATTTTTTGGTTGCTGAGTCCGAGCTTACAATGCCCAAAGCTTTCTTCGAATCTCTAGCACTTCTCTTGAGCAATTTCAGGTTCACAACGCTCTGGCCCAGACTGCTACCTCGTGGAATTACGAAAACCACTCCCTCTTTGTCGGAGCCTTTCATCCTCTTGATAACCTTCGTTATCTCCTCATCTGCTTCGATATAAAAAACTTGATTCATACTCGAAATAAGTTTAAATTCATAACCCAAAAGTCATAACTTCAACTGATAAATTTGAAAGCTTTGAATTGAAATTTTGACTTCTAAATTTTGATTTTTGCTTTATTTTAGCTTCTTAAGCCTGACAATATCTTGTCCATAATCCCGTCAGACATTTTCTCGTCTCCAGCCAGGTCGATCGCCAAGTTTGCCAAAGCCATAGGTGTGATGTCTTGTGCTCCTTTGAGCTTGCCAGTCTCGTCAATCACCGTTGCAACCTCGGATGGCTTGATAAAATCTACCTTCGGGCGTCTCGAGAAGGGTAAATTTTCGCCCCAACCCTTGTCGGACAAAAATTCAGATATTTCCGGCAAAAGTGAACCACCGCCACAAAGCATGATCTTGCTCGGCAACATCTCAACATTTGTAAATTCCTCCAGAGCCAATTCTACCCCACCGATCCAGACTTCGCAATTCTCTCTAACCGTATTTTTGATCAATTTACCAAGTTCTGAACTCTTATCAATCTTGCCAGCCGAATAGTCCAATTTCAGTTTTTCTGCTTCAGCAAAAGTCTTGTCAGTAGCATCAGCAATCGACTTGGTGAATACACGGCCGCCAATACCAAACATCTCCGTGCCCTCCAGACCTCCGCCACGAACTACCGCAATATCGGTCGTACCACCGCCGATATCGATGAAGATTGAGGAAAATTCGGCAGAATCTTCGAGACCTACGCTCTTGGCGACTGCGTAAGGCTCGGCCACGATTGAAAGTAAATCAAGCTTCAGCTCCTCCGTAATGGTCTGAATCGCGCCCATATGGACGATCGGGGCAAAAGCATTGAAGATACCTACCAGGATATCGCGTCCCTGGAATCCTACTGGGTTTGTCACCTTATATCCGTCGATCTTAACATCCACTACAGCCGAATTCACCAATTTGACATCTATATCAGACTGTCCCGTCTCCCAAGTAATTTCATTCTTAATTTTATCAAAAGCTCTCTCTTGAACCTGATCTATAATCTCACGCAATTCCTTGATAGTAATCTTCTCTGTCGGATTTTCGCGGCGATAATGAATCGTGGTAGTAGCTCCCTTGACCAACTCACCCGCGATACCGACAACGCACTGACGAGGTGCTACTTTGGCCTCTTCAAAAGCTTGTTCCAGAGCTGCTTCACAATTCTTGGTCACTCCATAAATATCGGTTACCCGACCGCCCTGCATATCAGAAAGCTGCTGGCGCTGCTTGCCAGTACCAATAACATGCGCAACATCGTCTTGGACATAGAAAATAAGCACTTTGACGTATTCAGTACCGATGTCCAGCGCAATAGCATAATGCTTCTTTTTATTTCCAAATAGTGCCACAAAAATCCCTCATCTTAAGGTTGTCTATATTATAACGATTATCGATTCCAAATAAAATAGGGCTCGTCTGGCATAGTGTCAGATAAGCCCTGTGAGTTAGGGGGCGGCGACCACTTTTTCGTGGGTCGCCATGTATTCCTGCTGATAGGCACCATAGGCCATAACGCGCTCGAACATAGCGGCATCGATCGCGCCCTGGTCACGGTAGCAGGTCATCAGATTGGTCAGGGTGAAAGCGGCGTGGATCGGAATGCCAGCCTTCGCCATTCTCTCGGCACCGCCGGCTTCACGGTCCACAACCACGATACAACCGCTTGAGGTCAGACCGCATTCGCGCATCACCACGTTGGCCTGCTCTTTGGACTTGGAGTCGGTCACGACATCGTCGACCATGAATCCGGCATCGCCGGAATTGCATGACCCCCGGACTTCACCGTAGCCACTCTCCTTGCCGCCCGTTTTGGCGATGTAGAGTAGATTGACCTTGCCTTCGGGAAAGACCCGAATCATCCCTTCGGCGAGAGGTCCACCGGCGCGCATGATGCCAGCCAGAAATTTCGGCGGGCAGGCCAGCAATGCGGGCACTCGTTCGGCAATAATCAGGCCGGTCTGGAAACCGATCTCCTGCGCCTGCTCAACAGTCAGTGGCCCGCCGTCTTCCTCCGTCCGCAGATTGATGAAGAACGGCGAGGGATCCATGTTGGGGAACCCTTCACGATGGGCCTTGAGTCGAAACTCGCCAAATTGGACGACCCCGTGCTCGAGTGAATAATTGGCTAAGCCAACTTGCAGCGAATTCATGCTGCTCCTCCTTTAGGCGACTCCTCTAGCCGCCAGACCTTCTTCGATCTCACGCGCAGCGCGCGACACAGCACCAGCGATGTCGCCATCGGCCGGCTTGGTCAGCGGACGCCCCATTACCAGGAAGTCGGAGCCATCG
>CAZGJE010000064.1:3145-5297 GCA_964526355.1 uncultured Candidatus Saccharibacteria bacterium | reverse complement strand
GTCCATAGGAGATGATCATTTTCGTGAGATTCTCAATGATAAATCATCGCTAAACCTGCCCGATAGTTACTGTCTACTTTGGGCTGGACGTTTTCAAACACTCTGGGCGCCGAAAATACCCGTATTCCGCGAATTAGTAATAGCTTTAGAATGGATTCTTTCAATCATTATACTGCCGATAGCTGCAAGATTATTCTATTTCCCGATAAGAGCAAAACTCTCGGGCTCTGATTTTATCTGGGATTTGTCCCGGCTAGCTGCCCTGAAAAAGTACAAAATTTTCCTGTTTGGTGGCGAGCCAACAGTCGCCGAACAAGCCGCTCTTCGTCTCCAGACAGAAATCCTAGGATTGAAAATCGGTGGCATGATGCAGGGGGATATTTCGAAGTCAGAAGAGGTCGTCGAGGCAATCAAAAGGTCTCGTTCGGAGATTTTACTTGTTTGTCTGGGCGCTCCATTGCAGGAAGAGTGGCTAGTAGAAAATCTAAAAAATTCGGGAGCGAAGGTGGGGATAGGGCTAGGTGGAACATTTGATTTTGTTGCCAGAGTGGTGCCTCGTGCCCCCGGCTGGATGCAGCATGCTGGACTCGAATGGCTTTTCCGACTTACAATAGAACCCAAGCGCCTGATAAGACAAATGGCTCTCCCGAAGTTCATGTTTTTAATGCTTTTGGATCGGCTCAAGTCCAGAGACTAAGTTGACATTTACGTGTTTTTAATTTAATATATAGACATCGAACAACCATAAAGGAGGACGTTTCATTGCACAGGTTGTTTTTTTGTTGGGTTTGTTTACTCGTAATGACGATCGTAGGGGATATCTCTATCCCAACTCCGGTCCAGGCAGCGATCAAACCCGTTCAGAGGCATAAGAGCGCAAGTCGCCCTTTGCGCACTGGCCAAATTGTTCGGCTCACGGTCAACGGCCGCCAGAAGAGCTATAAAGTAAAATATGTGAAGGTAAATCGTATTACCTATATGAAGGTAACCCCCGCGCGCCGCCGTCACAATGTCGCAGGGCTTCATGCAAAACCGACCGCCAAAATGGCGGCGACTGGCAATACCAAGCTGATCCCGCATGGGTCGGTGGTGATACCATTGAAGCCAGGTTCAGACCCATCGATCGGTCGTGTCGCCATGCTGCCCAAGCTCAAGCGTACAGTTTGGGATAATATGGCTCATGGAAGTCGACTCGATCTTTACGTCATGCCAAATGATCGAAAATCGATAGACCTGATCGAAAATACGGTCAATGCACGTTCTGGCTGGGTCTTGTGCCTGGTCCCTGTATAACACGCTCCGACAATGGTTGGAGCTCTTTTATTTCTCGTCAAAATTAAACTTTTGTGATAAAGTATTGCTTATGAAAAAAATGATGTTAAAACCAGAGCTGCTTGCCCCAGCTGGAACTCTCGATATTCTAAGAATTGCTTTTATGTATGGGGCAGACGCAGTGTACTGCGGTACGCCTGCTTTTGCGATGCGCTCTAGGGTCGGATTTGATTTGAAATCATTGGGCGAGGGTATCGACTATGCTCATTCGATAGGCAAAAAGGTCTACGTCACGCTCAATTCCTTCCCACATTCAAGTGAGATTGAAAAACTTGGTCAACATGTTGCAAAAATCGCTAAGCTCAAGCCAGACGCATTCATCGTTGCTGATCCTGGCGTGATGAAGTTTGTGGTAGATAATTTTGATATTCCGGTCCATCTCTCGACCCAAGCCAATACGACCAATCAGCTTTCGGCCCAGTTTTGGGCGGAGCAGGGGATAGAGCGCTTGGTCTTGGCTCGTGAACTGAGCCTCAAGGACATTGCTATCATACACAAAACGGTGCCAGATCTCCAAGTTGAGACCTTTGTTCATGGTGCTATGTGCATGGCACATTCCGGTCGTTGCCAAATTTCAAACTATTTTGCCCAAAGAGATCCCAATAAGGGTGCATGCGTCCAAGCCTGTCGTTTCAAGTACAAAATGTACGCGCTAGAGGAAGAATATCGACCGGGCGAGCTTTTCCCGATCTACGAAGATGAAGAGGGCACTCACGTCCTTAACTCCAAAGATCTCTGCATGATCGAGCATCTTGATGATGTCGTCAAATCAGGAGTAATTTCACTCAAAATCGAGGGTAGACTCAAATCTGAATACTAT
>CAZGJE010000064.1:369-3135 GCA_964526355.1 uncultured Candidatus Saccharibacteria bacterium | reverse complement strand
AGCAACGGTTGTTGCTGCCTATCGCAAGGCCATAGATCTACTATTCGCTGACCCAATCCAATATCAGTTGGCCAAACCAGCTCTAACCCAGGAAGTCTCGAAAGCTGCCAATAGGGGATTGAAGACCGGATTTTATTACAACAAGCCAGACAAAGATACGAATAACTATGAGAGTGCCAAGACAAAGAGTGAATGGGGCTATGTCGGCAGAGTCATTTCGTATGACCAAAAATCCAGAATGCTCAAATTCGAAGCAAAAAACTTCTTGCCTACGGACGCTGAGATAGAAATATTGACGCCCGAAAATATTATTAAATCAAAAATTGACAAAATCAATCGTGACGGCAAGATTCTCGATACTGCACACTCGGGCTACATCATCGAAATTCCATTCGACAAATCAGTCCCTGCAGACGCCCTGATCAGGATGAAGCTCTAATTCCTTCTCGGAAATGACAAAACCCCCACTTGAGGAAGCTGGGAGCTTTGTCTCAAATAGTGGGGGTCGGAATCGCCCCTAAAGGGGCAAGGTCTGTTGGGCGTATCTTGCCCGTTCCTCTCGACGCCATCGGATGGTGTCGAGAATCCACTTCATGCGCTGCTCGGCGTAGTAGTGGCCGATGACGGCCTTCTCGATCGCCTCGCGGTGGGCTTTGCGGTCGGCCATGCGCTGTACGCGCTCGGCTGTCCGGGTCCTCTGTTCCTCGGCGCATCTGCGCAGAAAGGCGCGCGTTAGCGCGTCCTTCTTACAGAAGCGAGGCAGCATGCCCAGGATGCCGAGGAAGACCAATCCGGCGCTGATAAACAGGCCGGGAAAGGCCACCGGCACGAGCGCCGGGATTGACACCAGAATCAAAACACACTGAATGAACAGCATGAACGATACCAGCGCCAGAACCAGGGAACGACGCGCGAAACGCGCTGACTGCATGTACTTCATCGATAGTTCCTCCTTATGGAACGACTGTGATCGGTGCTGCAATAGGTGATGAAAATTTCACCTCAAGCAGGCCAATCACAACTGTACATAAGATCATTATAGCATAATATGAGTGAAAAGTCAATATTGATACCATTGACCAAATATTGTGTTCCTGGTATATTACAGTTATTCCTCTCCGGAATATTTTTATTTAATTTTGTAAGAAAGGGTTTATGAGCACTCAGATTATCGCCACTATCGGACCATCTTCAGATACGCCAGAAATTATTGAACAATTAGCACTAGCCGGCATGGATATAATGCGTAACAATTTTGCGCACTGTACCTATGACGAATACAAAGCACGTTACGATACTCTCAAAGAGATCAATAAGAAGCATGGCCTAAACGTCAAAATCCAGGCCGATCTTCGTGGCCCTAGCATTCGATTGGGCGAAAATATCCCAACCAAAGGCCTCAAGGCCAAGGAGGGCGAAATTTTCAAGTTCGTTACCACCCCAGGCGAAGACAAGCAGCCTGACGAGCTTATTGTCACAGACCCATATTTGCATGCTGACGTGAATGTCGGTGATCCAATGCTGATCGAATCGGGCATGATCGAGCTCGAGATTACCAAAGTTGATCCAGATAATCACAAATTTGAAGCCAAGGTCTTGGTTGGTGGCATTATCTATCCTCGCAAGGCTATCAATTTGCCAACTACTAAGCTTACGACATCATCGATCACGGAAAAGGATCTAAGGGATCTCGACTACGTTCTTGGAGTCGGTGTTGACTATGTTGCTCTTTCGTTTGTCGGATCAGCTGACGAGCTCAATCTGATCAGAGAGAAGATAGGGGACAAACCAGTCAAGATTATGTCTAAGATTGAGAGACGTGAGGCTATCGTCAATATTGATTCAATTATTGAGGCTTCTGACGTTGTCATTATTGCACGTGGCGATCTAGGGGTTGAGATGCCATACGAGCAATTGCCAATCCTTCAGAAGAGGATTTTGCGCAAATCTCACCAATCTCTCAAGCCAGCCGTTGTCGCGACCCAGATGCTCAAGAACATGACCAAGGCGCCATACCCAACACGCGCTGAGGTTTCAGATATTGCAAATGCTGTCTTTGATGGCGCCCACTATGTCTGGCTCTCGGACGAGACAGCCAATGGAGACTATCCGCTCGAAGCACTCAAAGTCCTAAAGAAGACAATCGTTGCGGCCGACCATTACATGGAGGGTTGCTCGTTCTAACTCTTGACAGAAGTGTGCTGAAAATAGTATATTTCAAAAGAACGGTGGACCAGATTGGCCCACTTTCTTTTTTCCCCAAAGAGATCAACTTCTTATGCTTGCATCTTGCTGGTATAATCAAATTATAAATAATCAGGAGAAATATGAAGAAAATTAACCCATTTATGGCTGCTATTGAAGATTTGTGTGAGGAGAAGGGGCTCGACATCGACATAGTTATCGAAACAGTCGAAGCTGCTCTTGCCGCCGCTTACCGCAAGGATTATGGCAAACCAAAACAGATTATCAGAGGCAAACTACATCCAGAGACAGGCAAAGCCTCAATGTTTCGCGTATATGACGTGATCGAAGATCCAGAGGAGATCAAGGAGCACGAGCATGAGCTAACCCTAGAGGAAGCCAAAGAGATCGATCCCAAGGCAGAATACGGCAAAGAGGTCATTATACCATTGCCAGACCATGAGGATTTTGGCCGCATCGCCGCCCAAACCGCCAAGCAGGTCATTATTCAGAGAATACGCGAAGCTGAGCGTGATCTTCTCTTCAACGAGTTCAAGGACAAGGAGAACAAAGTTGTCAATG
>CAZGJE010000064.1:0-359 GCA_964526355.1 uncultured Candidatus Saccharibacteria bacterium | reverse complement strand
TCAGGTCGACGGACGAAACATTATCGTTACTCTCAACAAAGCCAATGGTATTCTGTACCCATCTGACCAAATTCAGGGCGAACGCTATTATATCGGCCAGAGGATCAAAGTTTATGTCAAAGAGGTTTCCCAATCCGTCAAAGGCCCTCAAATAATTGTTTCTAGAAGTGACGAAAACCTTATCAAGGGACTATTTGAGGTAGAGGTCCCAGAGATTACCGCTGGTACAGTCGAGATCAAAAGCCTCGCTCGTGAGGCTGGCTCCCGCACCAAAATAGCTGTTATTGCCACAGAAGAAAAGATCGATCCAGTCGGAGCATGTGTCGGACAACGCGGTACTCGCGTTCAGGCTGTTCTTG
>CAZGJE010000063.1:0-5604 GCA_964526355.1 uncultured Candidatus Saccharibacteria bacterium | reverse complement strand
AACGCGAAAGGGCGGCTACGTCTTTGTAGTCGATTTCCATATTCTTGGTTTTGCAAACTAAACATCTTCTTTTTGGCATAATATTTCCTTTCAATACAAATAACTAATAAGCGAATTGAACGAATGACTAATTGGTTTCATTCGTAATTCGTATGGCTCTAACCGTAGGTTAGAACGGTATCTCTTCGATATCAATTTCTTCATCATTTTTGGGGGCGCTCGCAGGAGCGATCTTTTCTACTGGATTGTGCTCAGCAGTACTCTTGGGTTCGTAGCTTCCGCCACCGGTACGGCTGCCGAGAACAATAATATTATCAGCGATAATTTCTGTTTTGTATCTTTTGACCCCATCTTGGCCCTCCCAGTTGCGCGTCTCTATTCGTCCTTCGACGAAAACTGGTCCGCCTTTTTTCAACATTGGCACTACTGCTTCGGCTTGTTTGCCCCAGACTACAACATCATGATATTGAGTATCGTCTCCGTCAGCAGCTCCGTCTCGGCCCTTCCATTTGCGGTTGGTGGCAACTGCGAAGTTGGCAACGGCTTGGCCGTTTGGAGTGAATCTCATCTCTGGATCACGTGTGAGATTTCCTATTAATTGTGCGCGGTTTAGGTTAAGCATTTTGAGTGTCGGAGTGTCGGAGTGTCGGAGTGTCGGAGCAAACAAATGCTCTGCCTCTCTGCCTCTCTTCCACTCTGTCCCTTATATTAATTATAACTCGTCTTTGAGGATGTCGTCGAGCTCTTCGTTGAGCTTGGATAGTCGCTCGGCTTCGTCAGCTGGTTCCTTCTTTTTCGCGACCTTGCGTACTGGCTTAACTTCTTCTTTCTCCTCAACGACTGCCTTCTCTTTGGCAATCTTTTCTTTTTTGACAGGTTTGGCCTCTTCTTTTGGCTCCTCTACCTTTTCTTCTGCAACGTCTTCCGTTTCAATCTTTTCTTCTTTGGCTTCTTCCTCAACTTCTTCAGTCTTTTCTTCTCGGACGGCCATAAGGTCACGGCTCTGTTCTGTCTCACCCTCGATTGCTTCAAATGATTTGTGGCCGATCAGTGCTTCAATCTCTTCTGTCCCCGCGATTTCATCCTGGGTAAGTGTGATTGTCTGGTCGCCGTAGTCTTTGACCATCATCAATTGGCGGATGATAGTAGTTTCAAGTCTAATCTCTCTTTCCAGCTCTCTTGCTTTGTCGGCAGGAAGTGAAAAATACACAGTGACATAGGTAGCAAAATCCTGTTTTTTGATCGTGTAGCAAAGTTTGCGTCGTCCCCAGATGTCTTCTTTTGTGACTTTTCCGCCAAGACCATTAATAAGACCTGCAATTTTGCCGGTCACTTTGTTCAGGTCTGTCTCTCGTACTTCATCAGAAATCATGTACGTAAGTTCGTACTGTCTCATGTAATCCTTTCGGCGCTAGTTGTCCCTTCCGGGTGTCCAATTGAGATCGGACGCTAGCTTCCTTGTCACTTAAGCCAAGGAAAAGTTAATTAATTTAGGCCAATAATAGCACGAAATTCACCGCTCGTCAATCACCGGGCTGATCAATTAAGGGGGTCTAAATTCATTGGTCTACGAGTGTCATAGAAAGACTGGTTGACCCACTCTGGTACGGGCTCATTTTGATATAGATCAAAGAATTCTGAGAGGAAGGTGGTAGCGTAGGAGCCTTTGTCCAGATCAAAATAAAAAACATAGCCCATGGGTGCCTTGTAAGCGTTATAAATCTTGGGCATAATCCTAGTCTTGATCATGATCGGTGTGCTGCCAAAGAGTTCTCCGAAGAACGGCTGATCGAACTGCAGTGTGCTGATCTCTGACTCTGGGATGACTTGACGGTAAAGGGCTAGCGTATCTGGTGAACCATTTAGAATCGGCAGCTCTTTGGGGAGATCGATATTGTTTTTGATGTAATGAGAAACGAGGCGATTGAACCAGAAGCTTCTATATGCGTGGACGAAAAGCTTAGTTGATTGGAATATTTGCTTCAGGGCCAGGACCGGCTTGCCAGTGTTTTGCAATTCACGAAGCAATTCCAAATCGTAGCGGAAGAAATAGGGGAATTGAGAAAACGCTTCGGTCATTTTGGCCCAGTCACCATAAAAACTAGCAGCTTTGGCCCGGATATTGGCCAGTAATTTAATCTCTTGCGTAGATGGAGAGACCAAAATCAATTTAATTGCTTCGTCGTAATTGCCCTTGAATATTGCTTGGCCAACGAAGTGATTATTGAGTCTGACTGAGCCGAAGCGCTGGAGGGAATAGAAGTTCAAAAAACCGGCCCCATTTACCCCTGCAACGCGTTCTCGCAGCGTTTCTTCGTTCAAGTCGGTGTTTGTCCGGACGAGGATAGTGAAGCGGTTGCCCGTGAGATCACCGATCTTGATTACCCCTTTGCGCAGACGGATATTCTTCAGGGTAAGATTTGGCAGATCTACGCTTTTTAGCTGTTCTTTTGATACACCGCTGAAACTCATCTTTTGAGCAGTGATGGCGTTTTCGTCCTTCAAGCCCGCATATCCGATTTCCGATAGTGGGATCTTAAGTGCATTTGCCAATCTGTCAGCTGCTTCGAGAGTGCTGATTCCATTCTTCACTACTACCGCTTCTGTGATCGGGCGATTGCTTGTATCTGTTTCGTCAGGAAGAACATCCTTTTCCTTGTTGATAGTGCTGATTTGGTTGTCTAGCCCAATTTCTTCGACGATAAAGTCAGAGGGGAGAAGCTTGATCATACCAAGGCCTGCAATCTTACGATCATAATCGATTCCGATGTAACGCAAAAAGGGAGCAGTAAATTGAGGCGGATGTGGCGCCAGAACGGAAGCTGGATCTAAACGCTTGATCTCTCGAAGCTTCGCTTCGTCTATCTCTTTGAGGGCTAATTCTTTGTCTTGCATATATTTATTATAATATTTTATTGGGAAATAGGCTAATTTGATCTGCACGAGGAATAAAAGAGCCCGCACCGAATGATATTTCGTGGTGCAGGCTTGGTAACTCAGTGCGAGAATTTGACATGGAGGCAGTTGCCCTCCAGATAAAATTCTATGGGTGATGGGTTGGCGTGAATCGGTCGTTCGCTGTCGGGGATGCGCCAGACCAGCCGGGCTTTGTGTCCCCGGGAACTTTCGTCCAGCCAGGTCTTGCCCTGATTGCCTTCGCCCTGCTCGGCGATCAGATCGAGGAAAGCATCAAGCTTATCCTGGCTCATTTCGCCAGTGTGGTTGATCAGCTCGATGCCGAACAGGATCTCGACAACAGGTGGCCTGCCTTCTTCCAGAAGGTATCGTCCAGAGACTTTCTGGCCGCAATCAATCGCCGACCTGACAGCAGATCTGATGTCGCGCCCATCGAAGTAGCCATCGGTGCGAACGCCGATCAGGGATTCGCTGTATATCGTTTCCACGATCAGCGGTGAGACTCCCGGGTCAAACGGCACAAAGCCGATCTTTCCGCTTTTGATTTCAAGATTCTGTATCCCGTGGATTACCCACCGCCCTACGAGGGCGGGGGATGCTTCGTGGGGTTTCAGAATTCTTGGCGTGGCAGTACGCGCTGCATCGTTTGTTTGCATCTTCCACCCTCCTTTCAAGCAAAGCGTGGGACCACTCAAAATAACACAATTTGCAAAATTGTCAAGGCAAGAGATGAATCAAGATCTGGATAATTTGGATAGTTAACCAAATCTTGGCTCGTTTTTGCCTCTTTAAAACGCGAGTGGCCCGTACCGACTAATATTTCGTGGTACGGGCCCTGCTTTCCCTCCTTTCTATCGGCCAATGCCGGTAGTGTCGATGTAGGCTCGGCCGTCCTTGCGGACGAACTTCGCCTTGGTGGCCTCTTTGAATAGCGGGTACTTGCTGTCGGGGACATTAAGGATCACGTTGACCGTGTCCTCGGTCTGTCCTGCGGCAACATCTGGTGGATTGCGCCAGACGTTCGGCATGTTCAAGATCGGGCCAGTCGGTTTGTCGCGGGCGACAAGGACGCGCAGTACTGCGGCGAACTCGTCGTCCGACAGTATGCCGGGATTGGACAGAGCCGGGCCCTGGCGGATCTCCAGCCGGTGGCCGTCGATCCGACCGGAGGTGTCGGTGCTGGCCACCCAGACGCCGTGCCAGTCCACCTTGGTAGGCCAGGCGATGAATTCCGCGACAATGCGGCTATCGATCTTGCCGCGGGTTTTGAGTTGGATCCCCAGGTCGATCGTGCCATTGCCGGCGCGTTCGACTTCGGTGATTCCGAGAGCGTTGGCGTAAGCCAACCACTTACTCGATTGGTCGGTCTGATCCCTCAGGACCGGTGTGATGCCGGTCAGGAAGGGACAGAGCACTTCGATACCCCGGAGGGTAAAGAGGTTGAGGTAGACGAGCGGGTTAAGGCCCGCGGCTTCACGCCGTGACCAATACCGTTGTACGTTCATGACGTACCTCCTTTGAAATACAGAAATGCGGAAGTTCAGTAATGCGATATAATAACAAAAAATCGCCAATTTGTCAACTAGCTTGGCGTTTTTTGTAGATTTTAGACGTTGAAGCGGAAGAGTACGACGTCGCCGTCTCGCATAATATAGGTCTTGCCTTCAGTGCGGATCTGCCCCTTGGATTTGGCGTTTGTCCAAGATCCTGATGTCAGCAAATCTTTGTAGTTCACGATCTCTGCGGCGATAAAGCCTCGCTCGAAATCTCCATGTATGACGCCGGCAGCTTGGGGGGCGGTATCGCCCTGATGAATGGTCCAGGCCCGAGTTTCCATTTCACCGGTGGTAAGATATGTTTGTAGCCCCAATATTCTGTAGGCTTCCTTGATTAGTCGGTCGAGACCGGAATCTTCAAGTCCTAGCTCGGCCAAATATTCCGCTTTTTCCACTTCGTCGAGTTCGTTTAGCTCTGATTCAAGCTTGGCGGAAATTGGGATAAACTTGTTGTTGCCCTTATTCTTTATTCCTAATTCCTTATCCCCCAATTGTTCTTCTGAGCAATTGGCAATATATATCACTGGTTTTTGAGTCATTAGCCCCAAATTCTTGATCTGTATTTTTTCTTCCTCATTTAGGTCGGTTTGGCGTGCATTTTTGCCGGTATTTAGTACGTTTTGGACTTTGACAAGTCCAGATTGGAGGCTTTTGGCTTCTTTGTTTCCGCTTTTGAGCTCCTTCTCGACGGAAGAAAGGCGTTTTTCGACAGTGTTGAGATCGGCTAGTTGCAGCTCTGTTTCGATCGTATTGATGTCATCTTCTGGGTCGATTTTGCCTTCGACGTGGACGACATTCTCATCCTCGAAGAAGCGAACCACCATTCCGATAGCATCACATTCGCGAATAGCAGCTAAGAATTTGTTGCCCAAACCCTCACCTTTTGATGCGCCACGGACAAGACCGGCAATATCGACAAATTCGACCACGGCAGGCACGATTTTCTTGGACTTTGACATCAGAGCCAATGGCTTCAATCTCTCATCAGGAACTTCAACAATACCCACGTTGGGCTCGATGGTGCAGAAGGGATAATTGGCCGCTTCTGCGTGAGAGCCTTTGACAAGGGCGTTGAACAAAGTTGATTTGCCGACATTTGGCAGGCCGACGATGCCGATTTTGAGTGACATAA
>CAZGJE010000062.1:0-5807 GCA_964526355.1 uncultured Candidatus Saccharibacteria bacterium | reverse complement strand
TCTTGTCGCGTTTTTGACATTGTGGACATAACCATCAGAAATGAGGCGTCCGATGACAAACGGCTTAAACAGCTCGAGGGCCATTACTTTTGGAAGACCGCACTGATGAAGTTTGAGTTTTGGACCAACAACGATAACGCTTCGGCCTGAATAGTCGACGCGTTTTCCGAGCAAATTCTGTCGGAAGCGTCCCTGTTTGCCGCGGAGCATATCTGAAAGTGATCGAAGTTTTCTCTTGCCACCAGTAGAAGACGCAATCTTGTCCTTGCGTGCAGAATTATCGATCAACGCATCAACAGCTTCTTGAAGCATACGCTTTTCATTGCGGCAGATTACCTCTGGAGCACCCTGAGAGAGAAGTCTTTTCAAACGGTTGTTTCTGTTGATGACTCGGCGATATAGATCGTTCAAGTCAGAGGCTGCAAAACGTCCACCGTCAAGCTGGACCATTGGTCGAAGGTCTGGCGGGATGACTGGGAGTCTAGTTAGGATAAGCCAGGCTGGATTGATACCTGCGATCTTCATATTTTGTAATACTCTGAGTCTTTTGAGGAGCTTAGTGCGAATCAAGCCAGTTTGCTTGCGAGCTTCCTCGTTGACCAATTTCATGTTCGCTTCGATATCATACTTTTTAAGCAATTCTAATATTGCTTCGGCGCCGATGCCTACTTTGACGATTTGGCCATATTTCAGATTTAATTCTCTGTAGGTTTGCTCGGAGATGATTTTGCCAATTGATAGGCCGTTAAGCTCTGATTTGGTATCACGATACACTTGCTCAATTTCCATTTTGGCAACCTGAGCAGCTTCTTCGGTTGATTTACCAGAAATAAAATCTTTGTATTCTTTCTCAAGGCTTTCAAGACTTTGTTGTTTCAACTCTTCATTGATATCCAAGATGACGTAGCTTGCGAAGTATGAAACTTTCTCAATATCAGCGCCAGACATATTCAGGATGGTAGCCACAACGCTTGAAGTGCCTTTGATATACCAGATATGAGCAATAGGGACAGCAAGGTCGATATGTCCGAGTCGAACACGACGAACAGCAGATCTTGTAACTTCAACGCCGCATTTATCGCAAATTACGCCTTTGTAACGGATCTTCTTGTATTTACCACAATAACATTCCCAGTCCTTGGTAGGGCCAAAAATCTTCTCGCAGAAAAGACCGTCGCGCTCTGGTTTCTGAGTTCGGTAGTTAATTGTTTCAGGCTTCAAGACCTCGCCATGTGACCATGTCAAAATGTCTTCAGGTGAAGCTACCGAGAGTCGGATAGCTTCGAAGTCAGTGACTGACACTTGATCTCTTACTTCTGTATTCATATATTCCTTATATTAGATATCTTATGTATTAATGAGATTAGGCGATTTCCTCTTCTTCTGGTGCTTCATCTTTCTCTTCGTCGAAGACTATATCGTCTTCAGCTTGAGTCTGTTCTGAAGCAATTTCAGTCAAAGTTTCATCAAACTTCTCTTCGTCATCGAGATCGTCAACATCGTCAATCTCATCGATTTCATAAACAGTATGATTGACCGGTGCTGCGACTTCTGTCGGTTTTTCGACAGGTCGATTTTCAAGAATTTGAGCTTCTTCTTTGGTGCTGATAAGGTCAACATCAAGACATAAGCTCTGAAGTTCTTTGACCATGACATTAAAGGCTTCTGGAATGATTGGTTTCTGAATCTTTTCGCCCTTGATGATTGATTCGTAGATACGGCTTCGTCCGACAATATCATCAGATTTGATTGTTAGCATTTCCTGAAGTGTATGAGCGGCGCCGTAAGCTTCAAGCGCCCAAACCTCCATCTCACCAAATCTCTGCCCACCGAACTGAGCCTTACCACCAAGCGGCTGCTGAGTGATCATAGAGTAAGGACCAACACTACGTGCGTGCATCTTGTCATCAACCAAGTGATGGAGCTTCAAAATATACATGATACCAACGGTTGATTTGTGGTTGAAAGCTTCACCGGTTTCACCGTCGTAAAGCTGGACTTTACCATCTTCTGGGAGTCCCTGCTCTTTCAATCTGCCTTGGATTTCTTTCCAAGTGATACCTTCAAATACTGGAGTAGCGATCTTGTAGCCACCAGAAAGTGCAGCGAGACCCAGATGGGTTTCTAGAATCTGGCCTACATTCATACGGGATATAACACCAAGTGGATTTAGGATTACATCTACAGGGCGACCGTCTGGCAGGTAAGGCATATCTTCTTCTGGAAGGATAACTGAGATGACACCTTTGTTACCATGTCGACCAGCCAGCTTGTCACCTACTGAAATTTTACGAAGTTGAGCTACTGAGATTTCAACCATTTGATATACGCCAGATGGAAGTTCGTCACCATTTTCCTTCGAAAATACTTTGACATTTACGACTTTACCGTACTCACCGTGAGGCAATCTAAGAGAAGAATCGCGAACGTCTTTGGATTTTTCGCCGAAGATTGCTCGAAGAAGTTTTTCTTCACTAGAAAGCTCAGTCTCACCTTTTGGCGAAATCTTGCCGACTAGAATATCTCCTGATTTCACCTCGGCGCCAACTCGAATAATACCCATTTCATCGAGATTGGAGAGAGCCTCTTCAGATACATTCGGGATATCACGAGTCAGAACCTCAGGTCCTAGCTTGGTATCGCGAACTTCAATAGAATATTGTTCAATATGTACCGATGATAAAGTATGATCTCTAACAAGTCTGTTTGAGATAATAATAGCGTCCTCATAGTTGCAACCGCCCCAGGACATAAATGAAACAAGGAGATTTTGACCGAGAGCGAGTTCGCCATGGTCAGTAGAAGATGAGTCCGCAATAACGTCATCGGCCTTAACCATGTCGCCAACGTTTACGACAGGGCGTTGATTGATCAATGTGCCCTGATTGGAGCGCATGAATTTATCCAGAGAATATTCGTCCTCTACTCCTTTTTCCGATTTGACACTAATAGAACGAGAAGAAACTTTGGTAACAGTACCATCGTTTTTGGCGAGGACAATCTGACCAGAGTAATGAGCAGCTGCCTTCTCTACACCGGTACCGACAACTGGAGAATCTGGCTGGATCAAAGGTACGGCCTGGCGTTGCATGTTTGAGCCCATCATGGCACGAGCACCGTCATCATGCTCTACGAAAGGAATCAATGAGGTAGCGATGGACACAATTTGTCTTGGGCTAATATCCATATATTGTACCTGTGTAGCAGGAGCAGTATCTGGATGTCCGAAGCGTCTGACGATGACTCTATCCTCTTTGATGTAGCCTTTTTCGTCGATTTCGACAGAAGCTGGAGCAATGATTGCCTTCTCTTCTGTGCCTGCGTCGAGATATACAATGTCATCTGTAACTTTGACTTTACCGTTTTCAACTTTGGCGATACGGTATGGGGTCTCCATAAATCCGTATTCGTTGATCTTGGCATAAGTAGCCATATAAGAAACAAGACCGATATTTGGACCTTCTGGTGACTCAATAGGACAAATGCGACCGTAGTGAGACTCATGAACGTCACGAACTTCGAAGCCAGCACGTTCCCTAGAAAGACCACCCGGGCCAGTAGCCGAGAGAGTACGTTTGTGCTCAAGCTCTGATAGTGGGTTGGTCTGATTCATGAACTGTGAAAGCTGAGAAGAAGAATAGAATTCCTGGAGGGCAGCGACAATAGGACGAGAGTTGACAAGCGCAGCTGGGGTAATATCAGCTGGGTCCAATACACTCATTCTATCTTTGATAATTCGCTCGACCCTCAAAAGGCCAACACGGACACGGCCCTGGACTGATTCACCGACAGCCTTGATACGGCGATTCTTGAGCGCGTCAGTATCGTCTGGAAGAGCACCTGGAGTATTATTGAGTCTGATAATCTCTTTGATAACGTTAATAAAATCGTCCTTACGCAGAACTCTGTTTTCTGGAGTATTTTTAATATCTACGCTGAGTCTCTGATTTAGTTTGTATCGTCCGACACGGCCCAAATCATAGCGTTTTGGGTTGTAGAACATAGTCTCGATGAAAGACTTGGCTGATTCTGGAGTTGCCAAATCACCTGGTCGAATTCTTTTGTAAGTTTCGACTAGGCCTTCTTCTGCATTCTTGGCTGGATCTTTGGCCAATGTGGCGTCAATGTATTTAACTTCTTCGGCATCGTCAACGTCGGCAAACAAAGCTTTGATCTCTGCATCTTCTCCATAGCCAAGTGCTCGTAGGAATGTAGTAATTGGAATTCTGCGTTTTCGATCAACCTTGACAGTGATCACGCCTTTGGAATTTGACTCAAGCTCCAACCATGCACCACGATTTGGAATAATCTTGGCTCCAAAATAGTTTCGGCCATTAACAATTTCTGAGGTGAAGAGAACACCATAAGAGCGGACGATCTGCGAAACAACACAACGCTCGACACCATTGATGATAAAAGTGCCATGGCCAGTCATGAGAGGAAAATCTCCCAGGAACACTTCACCCTCTTTGATCTCCTTGGTTTGTTTGTTTAGGAGAGAAAGCTTAACGCGGAGAGGGGCTTTGTAGGTTTGATTCTTCTCTCGTGCAGTCTTCTCATCGATTCTTGGCTTGTCGAGATAATAGTCTCCGAATGAAAGAGAGTAGAGTTCGTTAGTAAAGTCATCAACCGGAGAAATTTCATCAAGAAGCTCACGCAGGCCCTCTTTGAAGAACCATTCGTAAGACTTGGTCTGAATCTCGATCAAATTTGGCAGTTTCTCATAAGAGGCTTCTTTTCTTGGTAAGATTCTCTCCCCCGCTTTGGTTCCTTTTAGCATCGCTCTCCTTATATTGGATTATATTCTTTTAAATTTGTATAAGACACGAAAATTTCCCCATGGGATGATGGGGCTGCACGTACTTAGCAACTGATTCTAGAGGACGAGATAGGCAACGTTATTCTTCCACCCTAAAATTATCTAGCTAACTCAAATATTAGCACACAACAATCTGCTTGTCAACTTAAGCAGGGCAGGTTGGATCTATTGTTCCATACCAGTATATTTGAGCAAAATTACTGTGTCAATAGATATCGATACATGCCGTGACATGATCTACGCCATGGGTATTTATTTTATATTGCCGCCTACACAATAGTAAGTATCAGAGCAACCACTCCCGCGAATCTCGGGTCCAGTTTGAATAGGCTCAAGTATAGACTTTACAAGAAAATAATTACCGTAATCGTAGTACAGGTATTTGTGAGATGTCGGAGATTGTGGATAGCTTGCAAGCAACTGGGCGTCTATGACCTCAGATAAAGTAGTGCCACCAATGTATCCTCCGCAATCAGCATAGAATTTGCCGATTGTAGCGGTATGCGTTGTGCAGGGAATAGGGTCAGTCGGTTCCCGAGAAAAGTTTTTTGGGACAGTGCCAGTATTCGTAAAATAAACAGAAATAGCATCTTTCACGCTATTCATATCAGCCATCATCCTTGCACTACGAGCCTTCTTTTGCGAGCTTGACAAATTTACCACGACAACAGTCGCCAAAATGCCGATGATGGCTACGACGACAAGAAGTTCAATTAGAGTAAAGGCTCTTTTTACCATGCAATACCACCCGCTGAAAATATCTTCCAAGAGTGAAAATCTGCGTTGGTATAGGATGGAGGCAATTTGTCCATCGGATTATCCGCCGGCAGCGGTATGGCGAAGCAATGAGGATCGGAAGAGCCACAGTCACGAGCGGTGTCAAGAAAACTTGTTTGAGCAACCCAATCAACTTCTGTTTGTCCGACATGGCCGTAATGGAGAATCAACGCATAATCTTTTGTATTGCTTCTATAGACATAACAATACA
>CAZGJE010000061.1:0-5832 GCA_964526355.1 uncultured Candidatus Saccharibacteria bacterium | reverse complement strand
CTCGCCCGTGCCTGGCTTGTAGTAGTAGGCAAGCTCGGAATTATCAGGCGCCCAAGCTACACTTCCGATACTTTTGCCCCAAAGAGTTTCTGTCTGGTGCACAAAATCGTATTTAGCAAAGTCAAAGAGATTAATATCATTGTTATTTTTGCGAAAAAGGGCCAGCTGCCCTGGCGGCGACCAAACAATTTCCTTGTTGTTGGCGAGCTTCATGTCAGTGATCGCTCTATGCTCTATGGTCTTGATCTCCCCCGTCTTGTCGTCTATCCCAAGCTTGACTCGGAAAAGAGTGCGGCTGTTTTCACCGAGATAATAAAAACTGTTGAAATCATTGCCGCGTGAAGTCATCTTGGCGTCAGAGGAAATCTTGACTGGCTGGGGCATCTCAGCTAGAGCTACGTGAACCTCTTTGTTCGAGCCACGATTGAGCTCTACTTTTTGGCTAGTGCCGATGCTATCTGGGGCCTCGACGACCACTTCATGTACTCCTGGCTCGAGGATAGTCTTGATGGTGCCGTTTGCAGTCTTGTAAGCTTTGCCGTCTATCCGAACAGTCGCAGTCAAAGGTGAAATTTTGATCGTGGCAAAAGAGCGAGTGAAATACCAGACCACAGCCAAAATCGCCAGAGCGATAACAAATATCGTGACGTAGAGAGACAGGGCAATTTTTTTGAGCTCAAGATTCAAATTATTCTTATTTTAGATTATCTACATTCTACCCCGTAATCAGCGTGAACTCCATCCTGCACAACATTAATATTTATTTGGGAGGGTAATAAGTCTTATACCCGTTATTAACATAACAGCCATTGCCCTTGGCCCCAAGGTCGTCCCAGAGCTTCTTCATGAATTCCAAGCCCGGATCATCCTTTCTGCTTGAACAACCTACTATTCCGTCCCCGCCCGCTGTTTGAAAATGTCCAAAGATGCCTGATTTGGCCTTGAAGGTATTTTCGTCCCCCCTGATATTCTGGATGGTGAGGATATTCGCAAGAAGCAATTTCACTGCGGCAAGAGCGCCGTTGTAAGCAGGAGTACCTGGCTTCACGTCGTTAGGGCCAACTCCAGCCACTTCAATACCAATCGTAAAGTCATTTGCGCTTACGCCGCCAGCATTGCCAGTCCCTGAGCCCGCTTGTCTGACATTGAGCGGGATCATTTGCCAAACTTTGCCAGTCGGGTCTATCACCAGATGGTTGAACACTGAATCCTCACCGCCGCTAGAGTTGGGGTCTCTCTCGTGCCAAGCATCTATCAACTTGCTGAGCGCTTGCTGATTGGTGCCAGACTTATCCCAGCTACCAGTCCAGTGAAGCGTAATTCCGGTGGCAGTTTGACTCTGAGTGTTGATCTTGGGGCGACCATTGAGCCAGCCCTTGAGCGGCTCGATGCTCATGAATGACTGATCAAACGAATCAATAGAGGTAGGCAACATGCTTGCATCCGTGGAGGCACAGCCTTTAAATAGTACCGAGAAGTATTCCCAGACCTTTTCCTTGTATGTTGTTGATTCATTATTCAGAGTAGTAAAGCCAGACTTTTTCCAATTATCATAAGTGCCTGGACCGCCATTATAAGAGACCGCCGTACCCTTGATATCACTCACTTCGGAAGTCTTGGTGTTTTTGGTAATTCGACTAGCTAGATATTTCAAATAATAAGCAGAGACCTTGGAGGCGGACGCAAAATCCTTGGCCGTTTCTGGGCCACAATTCGCGATTGGGGTCAGCCCGAGCTTTTTGACCTGGTCATTATTGTATTTATTACACTGTTCTGTCCAAGTAGCAGGCATAAATTGGAAAGGTCCCATCGCTCCGCTGGTTGGATTTGGTGTTGTGTAGTCACTTTTTGACCATTGTGATGGCTCCCAACCACCATGCTCCTTGGCAAATACTGCGCCAAGCAGAGCGGGTTGGATACCTGCGTTATTGGCTGCAGCAGTAATGTCACCCTGAAAATTTACCGTTCCCTTGGACCCGGCTCCCCAGTCCTGGCAAGAAATAGAACCACCAGCAAGTTTGGTAGTCGGCGTGATCTCGGGTATACGGGGGTCTTGTTGGGCGATAAATGAGACACCAATAACCAGTCCGATTATCACAATAAAGCCCGCCCCTACAATACTTAGGGCAGTCTTGGGGTCGATTCCCCCCCCACCACCTGCTGCTGACATCACTTTTGAAATATCAATTTCAGCCATTTAATTACGGGGTCGTATTAGGTACTTCTTCTGTCGCCATTCCTCCAGGATCTTGTTTGGCCAGCCCCTCTGCCTCGACGGTAATAATTTCGTTCTCGGTATATGAAGCGATCGCCTTGAAAGCAACATGATTCAAGCCAGCGAAGAAGAGGCCTTCGCCGACATCTGATTCTAGAAGCAGATATTTTTCACCTTCAGTCAGATTGAAAATATCTGCTACTACATTGATTGAAGCGGTAGATTGTTTCATCAGGACCTGCATCGAAGAGTTAGCCAATACCGCTTTGCCGTAGCGACTGCCCAGGAAGTCCTCAACGTCTTGGCTGATGATGGTAAGACCCAGGTTGTATTTGCGAGCTCTCTTGGCCAGACCGTGACGGAATTTGGCTGAATCCTCATATTGCATCATCCACCAGGCCTCATCCACGATCATGATGCGCTGCTTGTGATTCATCCTCACTCTAGTCCAAATATAGTCGAGAACGGTATAGATGGCGATCGGACGGAGCTGATCCTCAAGGTCACGAACAGAGAAGCAGACAAAGCCTTCCTTGAGCTCGAAGTTAGTCGGTTGGTTGTAGAGATTAGCGTAAGTACCCTCGGTAAATTTGACCAATCTAGCTCTGAGCGACTCTGTCCCCTGCATATTGGAAAGCATGTTGAAGAAATCCTGGAGCACTGGTGGCTGATTGGTCTGGCTTTCAGGATCAGTTGTAATATCTTTGATGGCGTATGTTTCGTATAGTGCCTTGTCTACCGTAGAGTCCTCCTCCGGAGTGAGACCGCCGACCATAATATTGATCAGACCATGAAGCGAAGCGATATTGGATCGAAGTACATCCTCGCCTGATTCATATGGATTGATCGGTAAATCGAAGGGGTTGATTCTCTTGTCGGAGTTGAGCGAGATATCAAGATAGCTACCGCCAACGGCGTCGCAGAGTGCCTTGTATTCATTTTCTGGGTCTATCACGATCACGTCTGTGCCAAGCATCAGATAGCGCAAGGCTTCTAGCTTGACGAGGTAAGACTTACCCGAGCCAGACTTGGCAAGCACGAGTGAATTTGCATTTTCGAGAGAGAATCTATCGAAAATAATGAGGGAATTATTGTGACGATTAATACCATAGAGAATCCCATCGTCCTGAGTAAGCTCGCTTGAGACGAAGGGAAATGTTGAGGAGAGAGAAGCTGTATCAAGATTTCGAAGAACGTTGATTTTGTCTTGCATGAGGGGCAGGGTGGTCGTGAATCCCTGCTCCATCTGGAAGAGTGTCTCTTTGGTATAGATGAGCAAACCGCCAAGAGTGGATTCGAGCTGATCCATCACAGTGCGAAGCTCCTCGGCTGAGCCAGCGTAGATAGTGAAATAAAGTCCGAATTGGAAGAGCCTGACCTCGCCACGTTGGAGGACATCTCGGAGCGCTTCGACGTCGCCAAGGGCAGTCTCAATTTCCGGGTCTCTCGGCTGGCCCTTTTCCCTCTCAATCGAAAGAGTCGACTCGAGCTTACCAACCTGAGTTTTGAGCTCGTTCATCACATCTCTGGTCTCCATCGGATGTATATACATGGCGATATCCATCGAAATGTCATAGTTGATAATTGGCGATAGCCAGTTGGTCTCGATGTAGCGAGGATATGTGAAGACAAAGAGGGTTTTGACAAAATAATTGTCTATCTGGATCGAATTTGGCGAAACAACAAAAGAAGCGGGGGCAACAATGTCTCGGATTGAAGTAGCGCCCTTCTTGATCTTGGTAGCCTCGGCCTTTTTGTTCCAAAATTCATCCGGAGTCAGAGCGCTTTTCTCTCTCGACTTCAGATTTTCATTGGCAATTGCCCTCGCATCGGCCGGGTTTGGCGCTAGCGCCGCAGCATCCGGCTGGACTGGATTAGGTTGTGGGTTTTGTGTTTGATCCGTCATCATCTTTGCTCAAATTATCTAATGGCGTAGCTGTTGTCGGGTTGGCAGCTGCTGCATTTACTGCGTTGACATCTAATTCATTTAGTTCCGTAGGCTTGGCAGCAGGAGCTGGCTCGGCGTCCTGAGCGGGGGCTGGTTGAGCGGGCTGACCTTGAGTGACCGGAGCAGCACCGTTCTCTTCCATTTCGCTCATCTGTCGTCTCTGTTCCGCGTCTTGCTGCATCTGTGCTGTCACAATGTGGGTGTTGTCGATCAGGGGAGGAGCACCATTGTTGCTTGGGTCTGGCTGAGCTGGGTCCTTGGGCCCATCTTTCTTGATGGAGACAACTTGCGAGGCTAGCGTCTCTGCATCAGTCAACCTCTCCTTTGTTGACTCGGCCGGATTGTATATTTGGTAGAAAAGCTCAATAATTTGTTCGCTGGAAAGCTGATAGCAGTGTAGCCCCATAGACCCGAGGCCAGAAGCGACAATGCCAGCGTTCTCTAATAATTTGTCGGTAGCGATCTTGAAATCGGCATCAGAAATCTTCAGGTGATCAAATTTCTGAGTTTTTTGGCCAAATAGCATGTTGAACAGGCCAACTTGTTTGACCGAAATCGGCGAGTAGGCGACAGCAACGAAAAAGCTTTTCTTCATAATATTGGCGATTGTGACAAGCTTGCCGACAAAATCGACGTAGTCAGCAGACAGCGCTCTGATTAGTTCGCTTGATTGTTTGTCTCCCAAGGCCTTCATCTTGGTCAGATATGGCGCCAAATCCAGTCTCTTGGAGCGGATCGCTATCTCAATCGGGAAGTGAAGGGAATTGAGGAAGCTCTGATATTGCATGATGAGGGAGTTTTGCTCCATCTCACTTTTCAGGGCAAAATTGGTGGCCGTCACACCCAAAATCACGCGGTATGTCCCATCTTTCATGATGACGATGCCATCTTTGATCCCGGCGATTTCAATTTGTTGCTGTGTTGAAAACATTATTTTCCCAAACCTGTTATCTTTCGATCATTTTCTTGCCGTCCAGTGTATCTATCTTCCCGGCCAAGGCTTCGATCTCGGCGCGACTTACCTCTTTGTGAGGATGAGTCGTTTGCTGGACTTGTGCTTGATATATCTCAACTTCCATATCAGAGTCGCTGCCCTGGACCCAGAAGCGTTGCTTGGGTGAACTTGCAAACTGAAGGGCAGAGATGAAAAAATTTAAAAATGGTCTCTCGTTGACTTTGACAAAGTCGAGACAGACGACAAAAAGCGCAATCGGGATTGCGATCAGATAAGAGAATGGGGCAGGGAATGCCGAGATAATACCGTAGCAGATGCCAAAACCAACGACGGCATAGATAAATTGGACCATCGTCAATGGCCCCAAAATGCGATCCTGCATGTCAATGTTTTGCGGAACCTTGAATCTCAATATCCCCTCCAAATTAATCTCTAAGGAAATTATAACATTGATACAAAAGTACAGCAACAGACCGGAAGTGCAACAACAGATCTTATGACTTCAATCGATATTACACCCCACCAATCTCCAAATCATTCACCTTTTCGACGCTATAATTCCCATTTTCATTTCTCACAATTTTTCTTTTAATTATTTTCAATTTTATGTTACGATTTTAAACGATCGTTTAAATTTGTGATATAATTATTTTATAATTAAAGGTATATAAAATAATGAAAAATAAGGGTGAAAAATAGATCGGGGAAAACTTA
>CAZGJE010000060.1:789-5856 GCA_964526355.1 uncultured Candidatus Saccharibacteria bacterium | reverse complement strand
GGATTTGTCGGGTTGTCCGTGTCGTCATGGAAGAATCTGGTCAGAGTCTGTAGGCCCTGTTTGTAGCGTAATTCCTCCTGCTGCCTAGTGATAAATCCGACATTTTTGAAGGCCGTCTGATAGTCGGAAAGTAGCTGTTCGAGGGTGGGATTTTCCTTATTAATCTTACGGTTAAAGTAGTGGTCGAGGGCCGCGTGGATTGCTGTGCCATACATTAGAAATTGGTTCTCCAGAAGAGGAATTTTCACTACATGGGCAAAGTAAAACTTTTTGGGGCAAGAGTAGTAATCATCTATCTGCTGGCGAGAAAGCTTTAGAATTTCACAAGTAAATTTGTTTGGTAATTTCGCTGGCTTCTCGACGAGCTTTTTGAAGCGTTCGATCTTTTGGATCGGGTCCAGTTTATGTTTTAGTTTGAGTGAATCGGCCTCCCCGATAAGTTCCATTACAAATTGTGATAACTTCTTACTCCTCTTCCCACCGTAATCTTCGGCTGCCGTAAGGAATAGATTTGTCTTGGCGCGAGTCGCCGCGACGTAAAATAATCTTCTTTCCTCCTGAAGATGGAAATCTCCTTCTGGCAAGCGTTCCATTATTAGTTTATCGGGAATCGGTAATGGATCTTTGCGTTGTCGTCCAGGGAATCTGTCGGCGACACAATTGGCAATGAACACGACTGGCCACTCTAGCCCCTTGGAGGCATGCGCTGTTAGGATATTCACGGCATCGATATCTGGGTCAATATCGGAAGTTATCACCTCGTCCCCGACCTCAAGAATCAGCTCCAGATTATTCAAAAAGGCATGGACTCCCCTGTCGTCACTGCTGTGATTGAACTGCGAAATTCGGTCGAAGAACTTGGCGATATTGTGAATTTTGATCTCATTTTCGGTATTATCGTTTGCGATCAAACTATTCAAGTATTTCTTGGATTTTAGATAATCGTAAAGAAGTTCGCCACATGGCTCATTTTTCTTCTCGGAATATTCTTTTACGTCCCGTACCAGGCTCTCAATTTTGAGTTTGTTTTTCTCATCAAAAGTTTCCAAATTGATCGTCTCTATTAGGGTTCTGTTTGAGCGCTTTGACTCAGTGTAATAATTCGCTAGGGCGTCGTGAGACACTCCGTACAGCTCACTAGTTGCAAGTTGGTATAGGGCCAATGAGTCATCAGTGTAGACGATAGATTTGAGAAATGCGACCAGCATTTTGATCTCAGGCTGCGCAAACAACCCTGATGCGCCAGAGAACAGATAAGGAATTCCTGCAATATTGAAGGATTGCAAGAATGGCTCTGCCTGATTGTTGGCGCGCACTAATAATGCGAAATCCTTGTATTTGTAACCTTTTTCTTCTTTCAATTCTTTGATCTTTTCTGCCACTTTGTCGGCTTCGCAAGAGAGATTATCGCAAAATAGTAGCTCTGGAACGTGTCCGTGCTTGGTTGATATTAGACGTTTATCGATCTTGTTTTGGACCTCCAGCCGATCAGGATTATTATTTTGTATGAGGCGGTATGACGAATCAAGAATTTCCTGAGTAGAGCGATAATTATCATTCAATACAACCTGCTTCGCCTTTGAGTAGGTTTTGTTGAAATCAAGAATATTTGAGATGGAGGCACCACGAAAACGGTATATTGATTGGTCGTCATCCCCTACTACAGTAATATTATTCAAGCCAGAAGATAGCAGTTTCACCACTTCGTTCTGTGCGAAGTTCGTGTCCTGAAACTCGTCTACCAAAATATACTTAAATCGTTTGTGAAATTCGGCCAAAACTTTCTTATTCTCTTTAAGCAGTTTATGGGTCAAAAAAAGTTGGTCGCCAAAATCAAGATTTCCTGATTGAATCATCAGATCTTGATACCTCTGGTAGGCGTAAGCTAGTTCCAGAGTTTTTTCATTTTCGACGGCATCGCTATTTGTTTGTAGGCTCGCGAATGCAAGATATTGCTCTGGCGAGATAAGCTCATCTTTGAGTCTAGAGAAATGGTTTAGGAGCGCTGAAATATGGGTTAAGGGGCTTGCGATTGGACGGAAATGAACGAGGTCGAAGGCATAGATATTCTGTCTCATGAAAATGGCTTGTTCGGTAGCGGTTAAGACCTTGAAATTAGCTGGAAGCCCCAAATCAAGGGAATGATCTCGGAGTAACCGGTCACCGAAAGCATGGAACGTTGAGATCCACATATCCGTATAGCCATATGGAACAAGCATATCTACCCGCTCTTCCATCTCGGAAGCCGCTTTTTCGGTGAAGGTTAGGGCCAATATTTCAGAGGGCTTAGCCAATTTTTGTTCGATCAAATACGCGATTCGGCGGGTGATGACGGTAGTCTTGCCCGTCCCTGCGCCGGCGATAATCAAAAGTGGCCCATCTCGGTGTGTGACGGCGTCTTTTTGGGCGGTGTTAAGTCCGCTTAAAATCTTCTCAGAAGAGTTTTGGGCCATGAAAAGATCCTGTTGCATAGGTGCATTATAGCAAAGTGTTTGGGCATATCAAAAAGCAACAAAAAAACCGTCTCGATCTTTTATCGGACGGCGTATTCTCTGGTGCCCCTTACCCGATTTTTTGAAAGGGTAAGGGGTCATCAAAGAACTTTGAATTTGTCCAAAAGGACGTTTCAACAGCTCAATTATAACATATCTACCCAAAGGAAGTCAATACATGTCACTTAATGAGTGCATCTAATTTTTCTTCAATTTCCTCGATAGGTCTCATCCCAACCATTGTCTCAACCGGTTTGCCATCTTTGAATGCTATTAAAGTTGGCACGCTCATGACGTTAAAATCGAGAGCGACCTCTTTGAGTTCGTCAATATCGACTTTGGCAATTTCGACTTTATGAATATTTTTGTAGCTTTTTGCGAAGTCATCAAGGAGCATACCCATCATTTGGCATGGTCCGCACCAGGTAGCAAAAAAATCAACTAGAACTGGCTTGTCGCTCGCGATGATTCCGTTAAAAGCTTCTAATGTGACCGGGTGTTTTATTGTCTCGTGTTGTTCGCTCATACTTCTCCTGTCTATTAATTTTTATCTCTTTGTAATTTTTCTGCCTCTTTTTGAAATTTTGACGCCGATCCAAAACTTTTGTAGACCGAAAGGAAGCGTAGATACCCTACTTCATCAACATCCTTCAGCTTGTCTATGCAGAATTTTCCAATCTGCTTACTCGTGATATATTTGGTTTTAAGTTTTGTGATCTCGTGTTCTACTGCGTCAATAATACTTTCGATGTGATTGGGGGTAACAGGTCTTTTCTCGAGCGATAAATTAATTCCTCGACCGAGCTTATTCCGGGAATACTCCTCAATTACACCATTTCTTTTCACAACTTTTATCTTGGGTGATTCAATTCTTTCGTATGTTGTGAAGCGATAGTGGCACCTTAGGCATTCTCGACGCCTACGAATTGTTCGGTCGTCGTCCCTAGAATCAAGCACTTTGGTATCAGATTTTTTGCACTCAGGGCAAATCATTTTGCTCAGCTCCAACTCTTATTTGTTGATATTCAGTAGCTGCTACTCTCTATATTTATATTAAACTACTAGATATGCTTGGTCAACAAAAAATAGGCCGTCTGGCCTATTTTTGTGTTCTATTTCAGTTTTCTTCGGATAAATGCTGGTACCTCCAGCTCTCCTTCGTCATCTTCCTCATCCTTCTCGAGCGGTCTGGTTGGTTCTGGTTCGGCGTACATGTATTGTCTCTCGTTCCTTCTGAGCATTTGTGAAGCTGGGATTTCGGCTTGAGGACGTTCGTTTGGTGCAAATATTTTCTTCTGGGTTCTATTGGTCTCCGATTCGAAACCGGTTGCTATAACTGTGATTTTGACTTCACCCTGCATTGCTTCATCTATGATAGCACCAAAGATAATATTTGCGTCTGGGTCAGCTGCTTCAGTGATCGCTTTGGCTGCTTCATCAATCTCGTACATACCTAGATCTGGGCCGCCAGTAATGTTGAAAAGGATTCCCTTAGCCCCGTCTATCGAAAGCTCGAGCAACGGAGAGTCGATAGCAGCCCTAGCAGCTTCGATCGCTCTGTTGTCACCAGTGCCGTGGCCAATACCCATGAGTGCGCTACCTGCGTCCGCCATGATAGCTTTGACATCGGCAAAGTCAACATTGATCAAGCCATGGTAAATAATCAAATCTGCGATACCCTGGACACCTTGACGTAACACATCATCAACGATACCAAAGGCGTCAAATAGTGATGTTTTCTTATCAATTACTTGCAGAAGTCTATCATTCGGAATAGTGATGAGGGTGTCGACCTTTTCTTTCATTTCGGCGATGCCAAGCTCGGCAATCTTCTTGCGTCTTTGTCCCTCAAAGGTAAATGGTTTGGTGACAACACCGACTGTCAATGCACCTAACTCTTTGGCAATGTCAGCAACAAAAGGAGCGGCGCCGGTACCAGTACCGCCACCCATTCCACACGTTACGAAGACCATGTCAGCGCCCTTAAGCGCCTCATAAACCTCCTCCTTGTTTTCTTCAATAGACTTCCGACCCACTTCTGGGTCAGCGCCAGCACCCAACCCGCGGGTAGTTTCTTTGCCAATCTGGATCTTGATGGGTGCCTCGTTGAAGGCGAGAGCTTGTGAATCCGTATTAATGGCGATAAACTCAATACCACGCAACTTCGAATTAATCATCCGAGTGATCGCGCTCCCTCCAGAGCCGCCTACACCAACTACTTTAATGTTGGCGAAATTTGCTAGATCTGAGTTTTTCTCAATCATGCTGATCCTTATGGTATGAAAAGTTAATACACCGTAATACTTTTTATGAAGTATAATCGTTATAAAATAATACTTCAAGAGAAATATAGTGGTAGGAGTACTTTGGGTGATTGCCTTACGGCATGAGATTCTTGAAGATCGATTTTACCTTGTCAATTACGTTATTCACTCCAGGTATATCGAGGTTGAAATTCATACGATTTGGCTCGTGGCTTCTGTCTTTTCCCCAAAGCATCAGACCTATGCTTGTAGAATATACTGGATCTCCGAGCTTGTCAATAAGTCCCGTGATCTCAATAACTGGAGCCCCT
>CAZGJE010000060.1:0-779 GCA_964526355.1 uncultured Candidatus Saccharibacteria bacterium | reverse complement strand
GCCGCATTTTTTCTTTTGTCATTTCAATGATTCCTTGAACTTTTGAGCCCCCACCAGTTAATACTACGCCCGCTGGTAAGGCATCAGTACAGTCGGCTTTGCGGAGATTCTCTTGGATTAGACTAAAGATTTCTGAGAGTCTCGCCTCAATAATTTCGGAAACATATTTTGTCTTAACTTCGCCCTCTTCATGCTTATCGAGTTTTGATAGATCAATAATATCTTTTTCGTCGACTTTATCTGGAAGAGCATACCCGTATTTTAATTTTATAAGATCCGCTAAATCTAGATTTGTACGTAGGCCTATGGCGATATCATTGGTAATATGTGTTGAGCCTATTGGGATCACACCACAGGTGGCAATCTCGCCATCTTCGTAAGCGGCGTATGAAGTGGTTGCAGCTCCGATATCGACGAGCAGGGCCCCCATTTCGATTTGGCGCTTGCTAAGCAATAGCTTGGCTGTGGCTAGCGGAGAAAATACTAACTCCTCAACGCCAATATTTGCTTGGTCAATGGCTTTGATCAATGATTTTACGGCATTTGAGGATGCAGTAACGATATTGGATACAACTTCCAATCGAATCCCGGTCATGCCAACTGGGTCTTTGATTACTTCATTGCTATCGACGATGAAGTTCTCTGGTATTACATGGAGTACTTCACGATTTGATTTGGTTGGGATCGCACGAGCTGCATCTATTGCTCTTTTGACATCATCATCTCCAATCTGGCCGTTTTGGCTTGAAATAGCAATAATTCCCTTGCTTTCCTCGCTT
>CAZGJE010000059.1:2562-5886 GCA_964526355.1 uncultured Candidatus Saccharibacteria bacterium | reverse complement strand
TATCATCTATTCGCTCTTTCTGTTCTAGACTCATTTTACCTCCTCAGAGATTTGCGTTTGAGTAAACATTATTCACGTCATCGAGATCGTCGAGAAGATCAATAATTTTTTCGATCGTTTCCTTCTTGTCATCAGCCAAATCAATATAATTGGCAGCGATTTGGACCGCTTCGGCCGAATCAATCTTGATACCAGAAGCTTCGAGATTTACTTTGACTGAGTGGATATCAGTAAAAGCACAGGTGACAACGATGAGATTATCTTCCTTGTCAAAATCTTCTGCCCCAGAGTCAAGAATTATCATTTCAATCTCGTCAGCGGTAATTGAATTTTTGGAGAGGTCTACGATCATCTGGCCAGTTTTCTTGAACAAATATGAGACCGAGCCGGCCGAAGCGAGTGAACCACCGTTCTTGTTCAATACTGTTTTAATCTCTCCCAGAGCTCTATTTTTGTTATCAGTTAGGCACTCAATCAGGATCGCAACTCCGGCGGGGCCGTAGGCTTCATAGGTGATCTCTTCTAGCGCTGCACCTCCGTCAAGGCCGCCAAGTCCTCGCTTGATCGCTCTATCAATATTGTCTTTCGGCATCGAGACTGCTTTGGCATTGTCAACCGCCACCTTGAGTCCGGGGTTCATAGCCACATCGCCAGATTTACCGTCTCTTGCCGCGATAGTTACCAACTTCGCCGCTTTGGTGAAAACCTTGGCCCGCTTGGCGTCAATGACGCCCTTCTTGTGTTTGGTCGTCGCCCATTTACTATGTCCTGACATAATTTCCTCACAAAATAATGTTCCGTTTGGTCTTAATGTAGCACAAGCCTAAGATCGAAATCAAACTAATTAAAGTTCAGCAGGCTTTAATTTACCCGACTTGTCGATTTCGAAGCAAACATCTCCATCCTGATCGGTGCGGGAGATTTGGATGTTGTGTTGATTTAATCCATCGAGCGTCTCCTGATTGGGATGGCCAAACTGATTGTCGAGCCCGTCTGAAATGACAGCAAATTCTGGCTTGGACTTGTCGTAGAGAGGACTCAAATATGCATTTTTCGAACCATGGTGAGCGACCTTGACGACTGCTTCTTTGGACAAATTGGCAAGCAAGTCAGATTGTCTATCTGTCTCAAGATCGCCAGTGAAGAGAAAGCAATTCTCCTGGACGCAAAAGTCTAAGACGAGAGAAGAGTTGTTCAAATTATCAATCTTCTGCTTCACATATTCTTCTCCTGGGAAAAGGAAACGAATCTGGCCAGGTGGCAGGTCGAGGGTTGAATTAATTTGTGGCACGAGCAGGGGCAAATTCTTATCCTTCAGGCTATTTAAAAACTTTAGATATTGATCTGATTCGGCGACCACTCCGGTGCCATAAACATCCCCCACAGCGTAGCGGCTCAATACTTCGTTGATCCCGACAATGTGATCGGCATGTGGGTGGGAGAGCATGACAATATCGATTTTTCTGTCTTGAAGTGGCATCATTTTCGGTAATTTTTCCAAAACCTTGGCGTCTGGTCCTCCATCAATAAGTATTTGAAAATCCCCCTTGGATATCATGGCCGCGTCGCCCTGGCCAACATCAAAATAGCAAACTTTTGTCAGATCTTGGGTCGGAGATCTGAAGATTAGAAAAATTATAGAAATTGGCAGGAGAAGCGAAACTCCTATTATTTTTGTAGCGTGTTTTCTCATATCAAAAGCTTAGCGATGCTAACGGTATTCGAGCTAAATAATGAACTGCCAGAATAACATATTCGAGTATTGGCCAGAGTAGGAAACTGATAATCTGAGCCAATGGCGCCCAGATAAAGCCTAGAATGATAGAGATAAAAGTGAACAGCATGATCCAGGCCACGCTCCAGACGACCAAAATGTTGGCAATCGGGGAAATCAGGGAAATTGTCCTGAAATTGTAGAAAATGATCGGGATTACAGCCAGCTGAGCAGCCAACGTTTCACAAATCATCTTGGCAAAGCTAGGCGTCTCCGAGCGCTTGAAGATTTTCTGATATAAATCTGAGAGCAATGGAGCGAAGTAAATGATACCGATAAAGGCGGCGAAAGAAAGCTGAAACCCGAGATCGTAAAATAGCAAATACGGATTTTGCAGGAGCATAGCGAGAGCGGTCAAAGTCAATATGTTCAGCTGATCTGCCCTCCGACCATAAGTCGTACCGAATAGGATAAGCATCGAAAATATTCCAGCCCGAACGACCGAGGCAGAACAGCCGGTAGCCAAAATGAATATCACGACGAAAAATAAGCCAGCCCAAAACGATTTCTTCTTGCCCAGAAACCCTGAGAGCACCCAGGCCAGAGCGAGAGTAATAATAGTGACGTTAAACCCCGAGAGCGCCACGATGTGAGTCAGTCCCGTCTTCTGCAGATCATCCTTGAGCCCCTGGCTCATGTTGGATTGGCTACCGAGCAGGATCCCGCTGGCAAGTGAAGCATGTGGCTCTGACAAAGATCGACTGATCAGACTGGCCGATTTTTCGATCGCCAAGAAAAGTGCACCTTTTAGAGTCACCCAAAGCGAGCTATCCTGGCCCGCTATTCTAATCTCTTCGCTCTCCAAAATACCATAAATCCCCTTGCCCTTGAGATATCCTGGATAATCAAAATATTCAATTTTCTCTGGTTTGACAATTTTCCCGTTGATTTCCAACTTGTCACCATACCTATAGACCGGAAAAACGGGAGCCTTCAAGAGTAGCTTCGTCTCTTGACCATTTATCGAGACTAGTACCGTCAATTTTTGATTGGTAGCTGTCACCGCTGGCCGCTCCACTACAACCACACTGTAAGCGGAAGCCTGATCAAAAATCAGGCTGGGCGTGCTTTTGTAAGCGAAATATGATAAATACAAAAGTCCAAGGACAAAAAACAAAAATGCAGAAGAGAGAAGAACCAAGCCTCGCAGTTTTAAAATAAAGTTAACGAAGGTAGTCAAAATAAGGGCGGTAATAACAAAAAGAAACAGACGTAGGTCTGCTAGATAATTGAGGGCCAAAAAGTTGGCAAGAGCTAGGCCAACCAAAAATGATATCGCAAGAACTGTGAAAAGACGAAAGGGATAAAATAAGTTCTCCCACCAATCTTTGATCTGCATATTGATTTCGGATTTACGAATACTATATCATAAACGGAGAGATTAATAAGGAAAATGAACATGAAAAGCAAAAAAGATCAACCAAAAATGATAGATGAATCAGAGCAAAAAATCGCCGAGTTGACGCTTGGTTGGCAAAGAGCACAGGCCGATTTTCAGAATTTCCGGCGCCAAGTTGAATTGGATAGGCAAAAATTACTCAAGACGGCTA
>CAZGJE010000059.1:0-2552 GCA_964526355.1 uncultured Candidatus Saccharibacteria bacterium | reverse complement strand
CGCTCAGGTACTGGAAGATATTTTGCCCGTGCTAGACAATTTCCAACTGGCGGCCAAACACGCTCCAGCAGAGCTTGAGCAGAATAATTGGGTTATCGGTATCAAGCAAATTGAGAAACAGCTCGAGGGAATCCTGGCCAACGAGGGATTAATAAAAATTGAAACAGTGGGCCAACAATTCAATCCAGAATTTCATGAAGCAATAGAGCATCTCGCCTCCGACAAGCCGGAGGATGAAATCGTCGAAGAAATCTCAGCTGGATATACATATGAAGGCCTTGTCCTCCGCCCAGCAAAAGTGAAGGTCTCAGCAGGAAAGCAATAAATTTTCAGTCAGTCTAAATCTCAAAAATGTCGGTTAGCCCGACTTTTTTGATAGGGGGTCTTGACAAAATGTAAAGTCTACTTTACATTTTAGTTAGTATTATTTTAT
This sequence comes from uncultured Candidatus Saccharibacteria bacterium, assembly GCA_964526355.1. Classification (GTDB taxonomy): domain Bacteria; phylum Patescibacteriota; class UBA1384; order XYA2-FULL-43-10; family 1-14-0-10-43-13; genus JBAZBD01. The sequence goes on along the minus strand of CAZGJE010000059.1, from coordinate 2,119 downwards.
TAACAAGGAGTTCATATGTCCAAAATCATCGGTATCGACTTAGGTACTACCAACTCAGCTGTCGCTATTATGGAAGGTGGCGAAGCCAAGATTATCACTTCCTCTGAAGGTGGACGAACTGTCCCCTCTATCGTGACCGAGACCAAGAAGGGCGACAGACTGGTCGGCCAATTGGCCAAACGCCAAGCTGTCACCAACGCCGAAAACACTGTCTTCTCGATCAAGCGTTTTATCGGACGCAAATTCGAAGATGCCGACACACAAGCAGACATCAAGAAAATGCCTTATGGCGCCAAGAAAGCCTCCGATGGCTCAATTCGTGTTAGCATGGTCGGACAAGAGTACAGCCCGCAGGAAATCTCAGCTTTCATTTTGCAGAAATTGAAAACAGACGCAGAAACATATTTAGGCGAAAAGGTCACTGAGGCCGTTATCACCGTACCTGCATATTTTAATGACGCTCAGCGCCAAGCGACCAAAGATGCTGGCAAAATCGCTGGACTCGAAGTCAAAAGAATTATCAACGAGCCAACTGCTGCTGCGCTCGCATATGGCCTAGACAAACAGAAAAATGAGAAAATTGCTGTCTATGACCTTGGTGGTGGAACATTTGATATCACTATTTTGGAACTTGGCGATGGCGTTTTCGAAGTCAAAGCAACCAACGGTGATACTCACCTTGGAGGAGACGATTTCGACCAAAAAATCATGGACTACATTATCGATGAGTTCAAAAATGATCAGGGCGTAGACCTTCACTCCGATAAAGCAGCTGTCCAGAGAGTCAAGGAAGCAGCTGAAAAAGCCAAGATTGAGCTTTCAACCGCACTCGAGACTGAAATTAATTTGCCATTTATTACTGCCGACGCTTCTGGCCCAAAACATCTGACTTTGACAATCAAACGCGCTGATCTCGAAAAAATGGTTGGCGAACTGATTGAAAAAACGATGAAACCATGCCAGAAAGTCTTGGATGACGCCAAGATGAAGAAAGAAGATATCAACGAAGTGATCCTAGTCGGTGGTATGACTCGTATGCCTGCTGTTCGTGATGCAGTCAAGAAATTCTGGAGCAAAGAGCCAAACCATTCCGTCAATCCAGATGAGGCTGTCGCCATTGGTGCCGCGATCCAGGGTGGCGTCCTGGCAGGAGATGTCAAAGACTTACTTCTACTGGATGTGACTCCGCTTTCTCTCGGTATTGAGACATTGGGTGGCGTTTCGACCAAGTTGATCGAGCGCAATACTACTATCCCAACATCAAAATCACAGATTTTCTCAACTGCAGCGGATAATCAGACTTCTGTTGAGATTCATATCCTGCAAGGTGAACGCGAAATGGCCGCAGACAACAAAACACTCGGCCGGTTTATGCTTGATGGTATCCCACCAGCACCTCGCGGCATTCCACAGGTTGAAGTTTCGTTTGACATTGATGCCAACGGTATCGTCAACGTAAAAGCCATCGACAAAGCTACCAACAAAGAACAAAGAATCACTATTACTGCCTCAAGCGGTCTATCTGAATCAGAAATCGAGAGAATGAGAAAAGAGGCCGAAGAGCATGCCGACGAGGACAAGAAGAAAAAAGAAGCCGTCGAGGTCAAAAATATGGCCGACACACTTATTTACACCGCCGAAAAGACTCTGAAAGAAGCAGGCGACAAAGTTGATTCTAACTTGAAATCTGATGTCGAGCAGAAAATCCAGGCCCTGAAAGAGGTCAAAGACAAGGAAAATCTCGAGGAGATCAAAACTCAGACCGAGTCACTCAGCACTGCGCTTCAGGAAATCGGCAAGAAGATGTACGAACAGGCTGCCAAAGAGCAGCCAAAGGCCGAAGATTCGTCTGACAAGAGCGAAGAAGCAAACCACGAAGAGAAAAAAGACGATACAAAAACCGAATAATTTGGTTCCATATTTGCCCTCTATTGCTTAGAGGGCAAGATGGAGTTAAAATAAATCAGTAACTTGCTTTTGACTTTTAACTTTGGACTTTCGACTTAATTTGGAGGGTCCCCCTAGGGGGAAAGTTTTGTGAATTTGTTTCGTAATCCAATTTTCATCCTTTTCTTTGTCGTCGCCCTAATCGTGGCTGTCGTCTGGAGTTACTTTTCAA
>CAZGJE010000058.1:0-5889 GCA_964526355.1 uncultured Candidatus Saccharibacteria bacterium | reverse complement strand
AAGGGTTAAAAGTCCCATTAGTCTTCCCCGCTCGCTCGATCGGGGTAAGAGTCTTCTTGATAGTCGGCGTCCTGATATCTATTTTGGATAGAATCAATCGTCCGCCAGCGCCATTGCCTCCGCCAGCGCCACCAGTCCCGCCGTTAACAGAGACAACTCCAGTCGTGGAAACGTCGCTCTTCAGCAAGAAGCCAAAAAACTTCATCACGCCCGGATCGCCACCGATCCCAGATGCACCCTGACTAAATGAGCTATTGGCTACCATCAATGGGATATTCATACGGATAATGACAGTCCCACCCGATCCACCGCCGCCATATGCCCGAGCATATCTTTCGATATCAAATATATTTGTGTCAGCGCCATTCGCGCTGATCGCACTCAAGGCATTTGCACCAAATGTAATATTTCCATAGACAGTAATGCGAATTCTTCCGCCACCCGCGCCACCCGTCGCGCAGCCACTAGCGGGAGCCCTAGAATGGCCAGAGGCATTGTAGGCCCCACCTCCGCCCGAGCCGAATTCTAGGACATTGTCCGTGTTGTAAGAATTACCGAATCCAGCGGTGTCGTTACCGCCAATTCCGCCATGTCCGGCACCACCACCACGACTGTCGTCATTTCCCGTGTCACAGCCAAGGGATCCTGCTCCAGGCCCGGTACCGTTCTTGGCTATCGAGCAATCAGCGTCATTAACAAACAATATAAACCCAGAAGAAAAATATGTTGGGGCTGGGCAGGCGCTTGAAGCATACGGCCCTCCGCCAAGATAGCCCTTGCCATCTGCGCTAATAGACGATCCGTCCTGGATATCAAGGTTGGTCGTGATCTGCAAATCTACCTTTTTTCGCTGTGCTGGTATCGAATCCTCGTCAGCCAGGCTGCCATTGCCGTTCATATCCTGTGACATATCGGCTGCTGTGATCGCCTGGTGGGTCAAGACCCCACCGTTCTTGATGGTCAGACTATTGAAAATTCTCTTCGAATCGCAACCGATACTGCCCTTCGAATAAAGTCTTCCGACTTCAGTATCAGAAAGTGCTCGATTGTAGACCTTGATCTCGTCGATAGAACCTTTGAAAGAATTCGTTGTCTCATACGGATTACCGCCAATTTTTGTGGAAGACTGAATATTTGTAGAGGCGAAAGTCTCATATGAAGCTGAACTTTTTACGCTATCAAAATACCCATATATTTTCCCCTCTAGCCTGTTGACGCTGAAGACTAGATGATGCCAATTGCCATCCCAATTGACATTCTCAGTTAATTGTCCAATTATGCCATTGTTTCCATGTAACATAAAGGTGCACGTAGTGGCGTCGCATCTTAATCTCAGAGGGTCCTGGAATACATCCGGCGACCTTGAGATAATATTGGCCGTATGAGTCAAGCCGGTGGATTTGAGCCAGACGGAGACAGTATAGCTCATGCTTGATGAATCAAGATTCCGAAGCGCTGTTAGCGAAATTTTCTCCGATAAATGATTATTAGAGTTGCCTAGAAACGATACTGCTTTGCCGAATCGGCCATTCGTATCGTCTATCATCCCGCCTGTCGTAAGCAACCTATTATCCTTCGTAGCGGCTGCGTTATTGACATGGCCATAGTCTTCCATCTTGTAGTATGTAATCAGATTGTTCTCCATCGAATCACACTCCGTACGGTTGGCTACCGCGCTATCCTGCCATACATTTACCTTATCAGCGTTGATAGTCGCTCCGTCAATCGTCACATCCTTGCCCTCGCAAGAAGCTGGAATAGAATCATTGCCGCCGAGATAACACAAGTCACCGTTAAAAATCTGGACTCTATTATTTTGAAAATCAGTGGTGTAAATTTTGCCATCAGAGGTAGTTGTCAAGCCATAGACCCTATTGAACATACCATTACTGGTGCCCAAACCACCGAATTCCCCGATATATCCGCCTTCTAAGTTAAATATTTGTACTCTACTATTTTGATCATCAGCGACATACAACTTGCCGGACGGATCTATCGATACGTCTGAGGGGACACTGAATTGGCCAGCCCCAGTCCCAGGAGTCCCAAATTTCTTTATGAAAGTCCCATCTGAACTAAATATTTGTATTCTTTGGTTAAATGAATCAGCTATATAGATGCGACCGAGAGAGTCGAAAGCTATACCTTTCGGTCCCGCCAGTTGGCCGTCTCCAGTTCCGTTGCTAAACATAGTTTTGAGATAAACCCCAGAACTATTGTAGACCTCAACGTTGCCGCTCCCCCAGTCACTAACCAACATATCCCCAGAAGCATTAAATGCTATACTGTTTGCCATATATAGTTGCCCATTACCCATCCCCGAGGTACCCACTTGACGAAGATATGTGCCGTTCGAGTCAAACACAAGAACTTTTGATCTTGATCCGCTGCCGCCGTCTACGCCATAGATATTGCCAGAAGAATCTATCGCTATAGCATATGGGCCACTATCAAATTGGCCTACGCCAGTGCCATGAACGCCCATCGCCAACAAGAAGTTACCGTTGCTGTCAAATTTTTGAATCCGCCAGTTAGCGTAATCTGCTACATAAATATTTCCCGCCTGGTCGACTGCGATATCAGACGGCAGCTGAAATTGCCCATTGCCAGTGCCATTGGATCCAAAGGTAAAGGACCATGTCGGAGCGTAGGCTGCCTCTATTTTCTTGCCGTTTTTGAAAATCATAACCCCGAGAATTCCCACCAAGACAAGACATGCCAAAACAGTCAGGATCCGGAACCTGAATCTTATTTTCAGAGCTTTTGTGATGGAGATTTTCTCCAAACTTCCCTCCGTCTATATACAAGAATAATGGCAAAATGTGCCTTATTTACATTATAAACTAACGCAAATTTATGTGCAATTAGTTATAAACAATCTTTAGTTTCTAATGTCATACCTAGGCCGGCCGAAGGGAATTCGATCCGGTGCGCTTTCACCTGCGCCAAAGGAAGAAGCCTGACAAATACTTTCGGCGCCATACCGCTCCGACAAACTGTCTAGAGTCGCAGACAATTTCTTCGCCTTTTCGATATCACGAAGAAATGATAATTGATCAAACTGCTCACCTCGTCGCAAATTAAAAGAAGAAATCGCCACCAATATTGGCCGACTCTGCCAAGTACACTTGCTCAACAACCTATAAATTTGATCGAGGAAACTCCAATTGTCAGAAAAATAATCACATTTGTGACTAATATGAAAAGTAGTATGATCCATAAAATTTATGGTGGCCGAGACCCCGGCCGCTTGATATCCCTCACGGCGTAGACGAAATCCAGCTTTCGAGACCAGCTTGCGGACGACATTCATCGCCCCCTCTCTTGATCTAAATTCTGGTGCCAGAACGCAAGAATGTCCGATTGTCTTGTTTTTGACCGTGTAATCATCCACCTCATGACCGCGAAGACGAAAATACCAGAGTTTTCCCCAGTGGTTTAGCATGCGAGCTAGCTCCCCGACCGGCTTATCAAACAAATCGAGAGGGGAACGGATCCCAAAATTATTCAGCTGCGCTTCTAAGCGAAAATTTATACCGACCAAATCAGTAAGCTTTAACTCTGTATAAAACTGCCTCAGATTTTTTAATTCTAATATTGTCAGGCCGTCGGGCTTCTGCCTCTCCCCCGCCATTTTGGCCAAAAATATAGATGAGCTAACCCCGACCGAACAGCGCAGATAATCCCCTACTTCCTCTTGAATCGCCTTTTTTAGCCCGAGAGCCATCGCTATCGCACTCTCTCGATTTTGGTCTAGTGGCGTCAAGTGGATGGCAAATTCATCAATACTCAAAACGTCATAGAAGGGTGTGAACTTTTCTATCACGCGCCTAATTTCTTTGTGATAAAGCATATATAGGGCCGGTCGTGCCTCAACAATTTTGATCTCTGGGCAAAGCTTCTTCGCTTCCCCGTTGCGGCAGATCTTGACTCCCCTTTGCTTTGCCTCGTATGAAGCGGCGATAATGCAGCCAGAGTCTCCGGTATAAGGCGAAACTCCTATCGGTCGTCCCCGCAAAGTCGGCTGGACCTGTTGTTAAAAAAAAAAAAAAAAAGAGTTCATGTCTAGGAATAGAACGGTATAATCTCTGGGATTGGAATTAATGCTCATAAATTAATGATACCAGACAACCGAACAAAAAACGAACACTATCTTCTACGAACTCAGCCAAAGGCTGATCTCCACCATAGGCGAACAGGCGCCTCTGGCGGAACTTATCCCCAGCCCCCAGCTAGCATCAGCAATAAAAAATACCACCCCAGGGGGAAGGAGGTGGTATCTTTTGTACTATCACGATATTATCTTATGACTGATTTTGAACTGCCAGCGCATCTTTCTTGGCCTGATAAAACTTAGTCTGAGCATCTGCTATCGCCTTTTCGTGAGCAGCTTTGGCTTGCTTACGAATATTTTTATCTGTGGTCGATTTCAGGATTGAGTTATAGTTTGAGTTAGCTGATTTCACCGCTGCTCGATAATCAGCTTTGGCTGATTTGAGATCATTTCTGTACTGTCTTTTGGCTGCCTTGGATTGGGATTTTGTAGGTCTGACAGTAGCAGCCAGAGTGACATTGCCATCTGAATTTGCAGCTCCCACGGGCACGACGCTGGACAAAGTCAGAGCAAGCGTGATGAAAAGCATAGCCACCAGTGCATTGTATGAATATTTTTTCTTCGGCATACTTCCTCCTTTTATGAATACTATCTACTACATTTAAGTCCCAAAAGCTGAGAAATTGCTTAAGCTAATTATCATTTTACATTGTTATCGTAATCCAATAAGATAAATAGAAAAGAAGAAAATGACAGATCAAAAACACAATCGAATTAGACGTTGGCTCCCTATAATTATATTATTGGTAATTGTATTGATGGTCTCTGTCCCGATACTCAGGAAGAGATTGGCGCCCCAAAAACTGCCGCCCGTCAAGGAATTAACCGCTAAAGAATTAGTGGAGACAACTCCGACCAAGGCTGAGTCGGTTTGCCTCGACCCAGGCCATGGTGGCAACGATATCGGTGCGAATTATAATTCGATAGTTGAGAGCAAAATTAATTTAATAGTGGCGCAAGAGGTTGCGACCAATTTGGTCAAGGCCGGCTACAAAGTTTATTTTACCCGCACTGACGACGAATTTGTCTACAAGAGGGATCGCTCCAGATATTGCAACTCAGTTGAGGCTGATATTCTTGTCTCGATCCACCACAACTCTTACAAGACCGACCGCTCTGTAGACTACGCGACAACATTGTATTATAAGGATATCGACAAAAAGCTCGCCAGCAGTCTTCAGAGCTCTATCGCGTCTGGCCTCGGGATCAAGGATCAGGGAATTTCTAAGTTCAACAACAGCGAACTTTGGGTCGCCGAAATGCCAGCCGTCATGACCGAATCCTTCTTTATTACCAACACGACCGAATCAAAACTACTGGCCAAAGATAACTCTCGTCTCATGAGCGAAGCCAAGGCCATCAGCGATGGCATTATCTATTACTTTGAAAATCCAGATGCAGTCCCCGACTCCACAAGCGCAGACTCCCTCATCATCGACCGAGCCGACTTGGGTGATTAGCTTTGATTTATAATCAAAATACTCGCCTTGTAAGGCGAGTATTTATATATGCGATTGATTGCTCCGACTAGTTAGCCCTGATTTAGTAACTCACTAATTGCAGTATTTAGATCAGCTACTTCTGTGTTGCTAGATTCCTGAGCTAGAACTGATAAATTTGATTGAATGGCCCTAATAGTCTCAGTGTTTCTTTGGATATAGGCCGGAACTTGTTCACCGGGACATTTGCTAAGATCGTCGACCAATGTGCTAATCATTTGGGCCGTCGGATCATCCAGCACGTCCTGGCAAGAAATTGCTAGGTCCTCGATATTT
>CAZGJE010000057.1:5220-5941 GCA_964526355.1 uncultured Candidatus Saccharibacteria bacterium | reverse complement strand
AAGAGGAGAGAGTGAAGATGTAAAACAGTCTTTTGTAAGTCTCGTTTCAAATGATGAGATGTTCTGCGACGGAGAAAAGCATTGAAACCTTTTCTCAAGATTGGAACTATATCTATAAGGTCTTGATCTCATCGCCCGATGGGTAATCTTAGAGGATTGCCAGGACATCGATGGAACATAAAAGCCTAACCAGCCTTTGTGTTTCAAAATGTCCTTACGTCTAAAACTTTTATTCTTAGAGGAGTAAAAGACAGAGGAGAGAGTAAGGAAGTTGTTTGACAATTGAATAAATAATTCATAATTAACAAGAAAGGAGAGTTATGAATTGGAAATTAGCGTCGGGAGAGGCGGTTTTGGACCGCTACAACTCCCACGCACACGATAGCGTTACACATCTTCTGCCTGATGTGTTCGCTCGAGTTTTGTCTCAAGGCAGAAATTTCTTCATTGAAGAGGTCGATTTCGGCCGAGTCATTGGGGAAACCGTTTGTGTTCAGACAACGCAAACTGACGAAGTGGTTTGGGCTCAACGGCCTAAGCGGTTTGGCCTCACGCGGTTTGTTAAGAATCGCACGGTCGAACCGTGCACGAAGGTGGTGGTCATTCTGAAGAAGGGTGACCGTGGGGAGTATATCCTCATCACTGCTTTCATTGGGTGTAAACCCGAGCCCGAACCATGGGATCGGAACAAAACTGAGAAATCGGCGGAGTTCTGGTCCAC
>CAZGJE010000057.1:0-5210 GCA_964526355.1 uncultured Candidatus Saccharibacteria bacterium | reverse complement strand
GTGGGGGAGTGAAGAAGTGATTGTTGGGACTGAGACGAATCAGTGCCCATGGTAAACAAAAAAAAGAAAGAAGAGGAAACATGAAAGACGAGTACATAGCAGTACTCAACCGAGCGATGAAGCTCGGTCAGGAGCGGCATCCCGCCGCTCCAGGACAACATCACGCAGCCTTTGCTAATTCCGTCGCCTACTTGGTGACAGGGATGAGCGGGGGCTTCGGCGGTCCGAGCATGCGTGAGCATGCCGCGGGTCGCGCTCGCTGCGGCGAGCATCTGGGATTCGACGAGGCAGTCGCGGGGTGTGAGGAAGTCTGTTACGGACCGCTCACTGTTGCGATCGCGGTGATGGTAAATTGTGAGCATTGCTTCGACGACGCCCCTGGCGAAGTCGAGGAGGCACACAAGCTCCTCGCAAACCGGAAGTAATTCCGGCACTGCCTATCCAGTAAACTGACAAAAAATCAGAACACATGCGGATAGGCGCATGTGATTTCTGGGTGATTCCCCACCAATAAGACGGGGAGGTGTGCTAGGCCGATGGACTTACAATAATAGTATGTTTATCGGGCGCTCAAACTCAAGAAAAAAAGGAGAACAGAAATGTTCGCAAAAATCAGCGCTATCCTCAACGGCGCGTTCGTATTTGTTGAGGAAATGAGTCGCGTTCTTTCGCTCGCTTTTACAAGCAAAAAGAACGTCATCGTTTTTGGACCTGCCGGTCACGGTAAGTCCGAGATGGTGAAGGCCGTCATTGACGGCCTTGGTTTAGACAACGAAGCCTTCTACCAGTTCTTTGGGGAAGGTATGGACGAGTCTCGCCTGTTTGGGGGACTCAATTTTCGGAAGTTGGAGGACGAAAAGATTCTTGAATACTTCCCTGAGAAATCGTTTTTGAATTCTCGGGTCGTCGTATTTGAGGAGCTTTTCGACGCTCCAGCGTCAGTTCTACTGGCGCTCAAGGATGTGCTAACGGCTAAGGAGTTGAGAAACGGGTCTCAGAGGTTCAAAATGAAGACGGAGATAATAATCTGTCTGACAAATAAAGAACCGAGCGAGATTTCGGATCTCGGCCCCGCGGCCCACGCGTTGATTGAAAGGTTTCCGTTGCAACTTAACTTGAAGTGGAAGAATTACTCCGCGAGGAGTTATCTAACCATGTTTGAGAAAGTTGCAAGTCGGCTGAATGGGCCCATTCTGAATGGGTTCAAGGCCGTCTTGGCTGAAATTCTGGCAAAGGCCAGTACCGAGGGAAACTTCGTGTCACCGCGCACGGCCGTTCACGCGTTCCAGATCTGTCAGTCCGCCGCAGCGATGCGGGGAGCTGATCACGTGGGAAAAGAAGATCTCGTCGATCTTCGATTCCTCCCTGGTCTGGAAGGTCTCGCTGAGACCATCCAGAAGGATCTGGACGCTGCGATGGAACGCGCGGCAGCGGAGCGGAACATTCAGGTTGCCGAGAGCAAACTCAACGAGTTGTTGAGCGAGTTGTCGGTTGCCACAACGCCGATAAAGGCGTTGCAGGTAGCAAAAAAATTCGTTGCCTTTCAGGATGAGATTTCATCTCTGAAGGTGACGGATGGGCTGACAGAAAGGCGCAAGCAATTGCGCGAGACCGTTGGTCAAAAAATATCTGAGGCGCAGAAGTTGGCCTTGGATAGCACCCGCATTTAGTGGGAGAAAGGAGGGGGACTTATGTCCCAGTTTACGTTTCGGACGACCCCTCCTGCTACCTACCTCAGCCCGAGCGCTGAGGAGATGCGGGCGGTGGCCGGCAAGGTTGGCCTGAAGTCCTTTTCGAAGGACCTGGTGGCCGATCTATGTAACTTGGCGGCGGGAGGTAAAATCTCCCCGCCGTCCGGTTACCGCCGGTCAGTAGAGGAAAAAGTCGAAGCGCAACTGCCGGCGCCCGACAAGGATGGAGATTGGTCTCTGTCAAAAGGGGGCTGTACCAAGGATCGGCAGGGAGTGATAGCGGAGAGGCTTGAGAAGGCGCTCCGGTATCACCAGAACGTCTGCGATTTTTTGCAGACGGTAGAACTCGAGAAGTTCCCCGGAACTTCACCGCTGGAGCAGGCGATGAACTTGCTCAAACTCCTCGCGAAGAAAAAAGGGGGAGAAGGTGGTGGGGAAGCTGGAGAACCTCTGCCGATTTTTACGGAAAACGAAAATTCCGAAAAAGTTGGAGAGGATCTCAACCATCTGATGGACGACATCGAGTCGTTGTCCGAGGATGAGAGAGAGCTTCTCGACCCGAACCAGGACGCTGGTGAGGGAGAAAAAAAGAACGGAGATGACGGTCTCCAAAAGATGAAACTCGCCGAAGATTTCTTGAGAGGCAAGGAGCTCATGCTCCAGATCTCAAGGAATCTTGACAAGCTCACGCGGATGCAAGTCCGCAAAAGCAAGAAGCAGGAGCCTGACCCTGCCGGTGATAGTGTCAGGCAACGTCCCATCGCGCATTTTGGCGAGATGAGCCGTCTGGTAAAGACCGAGTGGGCACTTCCAAGTGCTTATCGGAATTTCCGGATGGTCACTCACGCCTCGCAAGTGCGTGAACGGGTGACGACCATTGAGAAGAAACAACTGCTGTATATAATCATAGATTGCAGTGGCTCGATGGGATCCGGCCAGCGGATCTTCAAAGCTGGTGGCATCCTCATGAACCGCCTGAAAGCGGTGATTGAGGGTGAGGCGGAGCTTTACGTTCGCTTGTTCGATACTTCGCTAAAGCAGGAGTACCACGCTGGTACGCCGGCCGAGTCGAAGGAGCTGATCAAGCATTTCACCGAGAAGAACTACTCTGGAGGGAGTACGGATATTTCGGGTTGTGCTCGAGCAGCTCAAAAACGGATTGAGGAAGTTGTTGCTGGTGGTGCGACCTACAAGCCTGAGCTTGTGGTTATCACGGACGGTGATGATCAGATCAATCTGACCCTGAAGGATTTTCAGGGCACGAAGGTTCACGCCTTCGTGGTGGAATGTGCCAACCAAGCCCTGACGGACTTAGCGGTCAAAACGGGTGGAGTCGGCATTAACAAGCTCTAGTCTTAATTTGCTGGAGAAAAAAGAAAGGAGGACATCATGTGTTATGCACGAGATGGACCTGTGATTGTCTAAGTTGCCTAGACATAAAATAACTACGACTCTTACTACGAAGGTAACCGTAAAAAGGTAAGAGCGTAATGTTCCTGCGAAAAGGGACTCATTCCGGTATCACACGTGTGATGACAGAGAGCCGGACGGGGGTGGTCTCCTAAAAAGGACTAAACTATTGGGTATATTTGCTGATGGTTCTGCCCAATGATTATCCGATGAAAGTATCGGAAATCCTAAATCAGTTGCGAGTGTCACTAATTCACTCAAAGTACAAAAAAATAGTGGAAAGGAGGTGAGACACGATGAATAATCGTGCTCCGCCGGTTGGTTATTCCCACTGTGGTGGTGGGCGCAAATCAAGGGGATGCGTTAGTTCCCCTTACTTATTCATTGCCGGAAATATTCGGGCACTGATAGGTAGGCTGAATTTGTGTTGTTTATAAAGATAGGGGTTTAAATATTAGTTTGATTGAGTGTTTATAAAAACTCTCTCCTCTAAAATTAATCTTATATTATACCCCTATCTTTGTAAAAAATTCTAGTATCTGTATATTTCTAGCTAAATATGATATATTGTAAATAATATTATGAAAAAAGAAGGATTCCCAATTCAAGAAAGTAGTCAATTTGAGCCTAATGAGTCAATTGAAAAAACTTTTCAACAAATAAAAACTGAGGCAATGGAAACAGCCAAGAAATGCGGTTTGATTTCTGAAATAGATGGAAATATCATTTTTCACAAAGAGAAAAATACTGAATCTTTACGCGCAAAAATGCTTCGTTATGGTATTAATTATCGTGATGCTATTAAATATATTGAAGTAACTGATCCTAATACTGGTGCTCTGATTCCTTTAGTAACCTTACCTAGAAACAAAGAAGAGGTAATAAGTGGTGTTTGGCAAAAAGGTTTGTATGAATATTCAGATTTAGCACCTACTGTATGGACTTCTTCTATTATTACAGAAGAAGGTGTAGTTTTTTCGATGTTTGAAATACAAATTATTAAAATATTAAGAAATCTTGGTTTCTATAGAAATGAAAAAGGGATTTTAGTTTGTAAGGATACTGATGATAAAGAGATAAAATTTTCTGCTGATTATATTAGAAAAAATGCCAATTATACAATACCAAGTCCTAACCGCATTAGATTTTCTGATCGACCCCTTGAGATGATAGAAAAATATGGTCAAAGGTTGATTGATGCTGATATTTTTAGATTAACTGATTTTCAAGCTAATAATTTAAATATTGATAAAGATACTTTTGCTTATACAGAAAGGAAACTTAATCAGGTATATGTAAGTATTAAAGGATCAGTTGGTTATGTTGAATATTATTTAGGACGAGGTAAATTTGTTGGCACAGAAATCAAACGAGAAGAAGGGCAAGTCCTTATGATGTTAGATAAGGATACCGCTGGTATTTTTGGTTCTAAACACGGAGGTGACAAAAGACTACTCGCTTATTTTAAATTAGCCAGCGAGGAAGAAACATCTAATTTATATAATAAAATAAGGGAGAACGATATTAAAGAATCAAAATTAGCGTCTTATGCAAAATTAGGCGGTGATTTTATGGACGGAAGAATTAAAGCATATGAACCTGATGTTTTTTGTCCTCAAAAGAAAGATGAATCAGCTTCTGATTATGCTAAAAGGATGACAAAAATGAATGATCAGACTTATCAATTTGAAGTTTTCAGACCAATGATGCAGGAAGCTGGAGTAAGAATAGAAGAAATTTCTTGGGAAAACCAAATGAGATTATTTGGGTCAATATTAGAACAAAAAGATCGATCTCAAATAATTAATTTTACAAAAAACTTTGGTGTGAATGGGGTAATAACCTTTCTCTCCTTAGAGTTTGATAGAAGTTTAGGTGTCGGAATACTTAAAATTGGAGAACAATTACCACCAGAAGATGCCAAAAAAATATTTGCAAAATATTCAGAATTAGTTTTACAGTTAGATAAGGTAGGAAGTGTTTTAGAGCAAACATATAATAAAGAAGGAAGTGAGGAGGAAATTATAAAAATAAAAGAGGCTTTGCTTCATAAAGGAAAGGACTTATTATCTCACTTTGCTGATCTATTGGCTAAAGATAAAGAAGTAT
>CAZGJE010000056.1:0-5997 GCA_964526355.1 uncultured Candidatus Saccharibacteria bacterium | reverse complement strand
ACAGCCAGGAACAAGATTAAAAGTCGCCGATAACACGGGTGCAAAGGAAATCGAATGCATCACTGTTCTTGGACGTGCCAAAAGGTGCGGTGGCGAGATCGGTGATATCATCTCAGCTTCAGTCAAAGACGCTATTCCGAGAGGAACAGTCAAAAAGAAAGAAGTTGTGAAGGCGGTTATCGTTAGACAAGCCAAGCATTTTGCACGTGAAGACGGCTCATACATCAGTTTTGATGAGAACGCAGCAGTCATTATCGATGCCAACAAAGAGCCACGTGGCACACGTATCTTTGGACCGATCCCACGTGAGATCAGAAACGGCTACATGAAAATCATTTCACTAGCCCCAGAAGTATTATAAATAGATAAGAATCAAAGATATTATGAAGATTAAGAAAAGCGACAATGTAATGGTGATCACAGGCAAAGACAAAGGCAAGACCGGTCTAGTTGAACGTGTCTTCGTCCAGGATGCCAGAATCGTGGTCAAAGGTATCGCAGTCGCTAAGAAACATGTTAAACCAAGCCGCAAAAACCCACAGGGTGGTATTATCGACATCAATCAGAAGATCAACTCTTCTAATGTCATGATCGTCTGCCCATCATGTGGCAAGCCAACCAAAATCGCTTACAAAATAAGCGAAAACGGAAAACTTCGAGTATGTAAAAAATGCGGTGGTAGCCTAGAAGGAAGTGGAAAATAATGGAAAGATTAAGCGAACAATATACCAATACAATCAAGCTAGCGCTGAAGAAGGAGCTTGGTTACAAGAACGATTTTGAGTCACCACAGATCGAAAAGATCGTTGTCTCTTCTGGAATCGGCGATTTTAAGGAAGACAAGAAAATCGTTGAGCAGATCAGCACTGAGCTTACTCGAATTACTGGTCAAAAAGTCAAACTTAATCTGTCTCGTAAAGCGGTTTCTGCCTTCAAACTTAGAATCGGTCAGCCTATTGGGCTTACTGTTACCCTTCGCGGTACACGAATGTACGATTTCATTAACCGTTTGGTTAATGTAGCCCTACCTCGTGTTCGCGACTTCCGCGGTCTTTCAAACACAAGTTTTGATGAAAAAGGAAATTACAGCATAGGACTCAGAGACTATTCTATCTTTCCTGAGATCAAATTTGAAGAAGCAACTGTTAACTTCGGTCTTGAAATAAACATTAAGATTAGAAGTAAATCCAAGGAAGACTCGAAGCAATTACTTGTTCGCCTCGGTTTCCCATTCAAAAAGGAAGGTAAATAGATATGGCCAAGACATCAATGATTGTAAAAGCCAATAGAAAACCAAAGTTTTCTACACGGACAATAACACGATGCAAAATGTGCGGTCGAAAACACGCATATATGAGAAAGTTCCAGATGTGCCGTATCTGTTTCCGCGAGTTTGCCTCACGTGGCGACATCCCAGGAGTTTCCAAGTCCAGCTGGTAAAAATTACGAAGTATCGAATAACGAATATACAATAAAAGGTATCAAAAATGGATCAAATAGCAGATTTATTAATCAGAATCAAAAATTCAGCCATGGTCGGCAAGAGCGAGGTCACAATCTCGTTTTCAAAGATCAAGAAGGCTATTTTGGATATTCTCGCTCGCGAAGGTTTCTTGTCCAAAGTAGAAACTGTCAAAGAGGACGAGAAGGAATTTTTGAAGATAACAATCAGCAAAACCAAAATCCCAACTCATATCAGACAGATCAGCAAATCAGGACGCCGAGTTTACAACAAGGCCAAAGAGTTGCCACGACCTCTCAGAGGATTGGGTATTGTGATTGTTTCTACTTCGCAGGGAGTCGTCACTGGTCGTGAAGCGGCCAAAAGGGGACTAGGCGGAGAAGTAATCTGCGAGATTTGGTAAACGGCAAGTCAAAATATAAAGGTATTTATGAGCAAAATAGGTAAAAGACCAGTAAAAATTGAAGAGGGCGTAGAAGTCACATTGAGTGCCAATCTTTTCACTGCCAAATCGGGCGAGAAGACACTTGAATTGACTATTCCACACGAAACGATTGTCAAAATAGAAGATGGCAATGTTTTGGTCTCCCGCATCAACGACAGTAAAATCGCCAAATCAAAACATGGATTAATCGCAAGATTGATCGCCAATATGATTACTGGAGTTAAGACTGGTTTTACGCGCGAACTTACCTTCATGGGTACTGGATACCGTGCTGCTGTCGTCGGATCCGAACTGGTTCTCGCTATGGGTTACTCTCACGATATCAAACTGGAAATCCCATCAAATCTAGAAGTCAAAGTTGTTAAAAATTCAATAATTACGACTGGTATCGACAAACAACAAGTCGGACAATTCGCTGCCAAAGTACGCGAGGTCAGACCGCCAGAACCTTATAAGGGTAAGGGCATTAAGTATAAGGAAGAGCATATCAGACGAAAAGCTGGCAAAACAGCAGCTTCAAAATAACAGTTAAGAATTTAGTTTATAGACAGAACACAAAATGACATTAAATACATTCAACAAAAAATTATGGGGTACAGCAATTCGCCCAAGAGTTGCGATATTCCGATCAAACAAAGCTATAACTGCTCAATTTATTGATGACGAAAAAGGCGTTACTATTCTTGGTATGTCTTCTTTGTCTATCAAATCTGGCAAACCGGTTGAGAAGGCGTTTGCTTTGGGCGAAGAACTTGCCAAAATTGCTAAAACCAAAAAGATTGTTGAAGTTATTTATGACCGAAGCAATTTTAAATATCATGGTCAGGTGAAAAGTCTAGCCGAAGGCCTTCGAAAAGGCGGTCTAGTCTTCTAGTCGAAATAAAGGAATATAAATGGTAGATAACACTACAAATTTGGGTGCAGACAAACAGCCAGCTCGTGCGAGCAAGAATTTCATGCGTCCTCGTGGATACGAGGGTGAGAAAAGGGAATCTGAGTTCGAGGAGCGGGTTATTGAAGTGCGCAGAGTCGCTCGTACCGTTAAGGGCGGACGACGTATTCGTTTTCGCGCGCTAGTTGTTATTGGCAACAAGAAGGGCAAAGTTGGCGCCGGTATCGGTAAGGCCAATGATGTTTCAGAAGCTGTCAAAAAAGCAGTTGTCGCAGCCAAAAAGGATATGATTGTCGTGCCAATTATCAATGGTACAATTCCTTATGAAATGACCACCAAATTCGCCTCAGCAGTCGTCATGCTTCGCCCAGCTAACTCCGGTACTTCAATCGTTGCCGGTGGAAGCGTCCGCGCGGTTGCCGAGCTTGCAGGCATCACAGACCTTCTTTCTAAGATGATGGGCAGTCCAAACAAACTAAACAATGTCATGGCAACGCTTAAGGCCTTTTCATCTTTTGATGCTTCATACACCAAGATTATTACTGACCGAAGCGAGGCCAACAAAAAGCTCATCGAAGCCCAAGACGTCAAGATCAAGGCCGAGGAAGTTGTTGCTGAGACACCAGTCGAAGAAGAGAAAAAGGCAGTGAAGAAAACTACCAAAAAAGCCGCTAAGAAAAGCATGAAATAGAAAGTCATAATGAACCTAATTTCCACAAAATCTAAAACAAAACAACGCGTTGGTCGCGGTATAGCTGCCGGCCAGGGTAAGACTGCTGGTCGCGGTACCAAGGGACAGAGATCACGCAGTGGTTTTAATCTGCCAAAGAGATTTGAGGGTGGCCAAACTCCACTTTCGATGAGATTGCCAAAACTTCCAGGATTTACTTCCCACAAACGCAAACCAATTGTCATCTCTCTTGATCAGATTTCTGCTGCTTTCAAAGATGGCGAGACAGTCACTCAGAAATTGCTGGTAGAAAAAGGCTTGATTCGTGTCTTTGACGCTGCCAAGATCTTGAACAACGGAGAGCTTACCAAATCGGTCGAATTCTCAAAAGAGGTCAAGGTTTCGAAATCAGTCAAAATCCCAGCAAAGAAAGCTGCCAAAGCCGAAGTGATTGAAGAGAAGGCCGAGAAGGTTGAAAAAGCACCAGCCGAGCCTAAGACTCCCAAGAAAACTGTAAAGAAGACAGAAACCAAATAAGTACTCACAAAAATCCCCCCGACAACATCGGGGGGATTTTGAAATAAAAAGTGGCACAAAATATTGTGCCACTTGGGTGGTTAGAAACCGATTACTTCGATTTTGTCGAGCTTGGTTTCTTCTTTGGAGCCCTCGCTGATGGCGAGAACCTTGGCAAGTTTATCGAGCCAAGCTTTCTTGGATTCGACACGGTTTTTCTCAGTCAAGATGAAGAGTTTGTCGTACCCGAGGTATGCTGTCAGGACCAACACGTCGCCGTTGATGTGGCAGAGCACACCTCCGATATCCATTACTGGGATGATCGCTCTGGCGCTGATGCCATGGTCGTCCAAGAGATCCTGGACTAGGGCCTCATTCCGCTCCAGAACGTCGCGGGCCAGCTGTCTTTCAGCCAATGAAGCGGTGATTCTGCCCAGCAGACTATATCTCTTGGGAAAGCCATTCTCGATGAAGGCTTCGTTGATCTGCTTGCCGCCGCCGACGCATATAGCGACAGAGTAAGCCTTTGACAGTTCGTGCAGCCATTCAAGGACTGCTGGGCGCTCGAGCAAATCGCCCGAAATTTTGACAAACGCATTTGGCTTAGCCATGGTACCGATCTCCTTTTTCTTCAAATAGGATGACATTGTGCACATCATCCAAACACGGTCGCAGGTCATCCATTCCTCATCAGAACGGCCACTGCGGACACAGGTAGGGGCTTCGGCTTGGGGTTGTAGCTCAAAACCGAATTTCTGGTAGTAAGTGATTTTGTCGGGAGCGCAGGCCAGAATGATATTCTTTTTTCGATCGCGTCGCCAACACTCCTTGATACGGTTAACAACGGCAGCGATGCCGTGACGGGCACCTTTACCTCCTTCTCCGGAAACGACAGAAAAAATTTTGTGATAGTGCTCGAGCTGAACACATTCGGCATAAGCCGTCACAATGTTGTGGAATATGACTGGATAACCGTCTCCCGATCGGAGTGAGATGATAACACTCTCGATAGTTCTCGGCAGCATAAAGCCTTTGTTGGCGTATGCTAGAACCAGGCTGACTACTTGTCTTGCGATCTCCTCGGCGGAGAGTTTGGGTGTTTTTGACATGGTTTCCCCCTCCAAATTGTGAATGTACGAAAAACAGCCCGCTTTCGGACTGTTTTCTTGAGCATAGTTTGAGAATCTTGATTCAAAATCTGTGACCGAGAAAATAACCCGAAAGCATGTTTCTGGTACGTCTGATCGAAAGATTTTGATTAAATTTGGTCATAATGATTATATAAGATTTAAGTGGGGATAAAAAAACAGCCTCTTGGGCTGTAATATCATTTTAGTTAGATACGAAAAACAGACCAAGTGTTAGATGGTTGCCTCGCGTCTGACTTTTAATACTAAATGTTTCATCTATAACACTATATTATTATAATCAAATTCTGTCAAGGCCAGTCAAGATGACAGCAGCGGCTACAAAAGGCTTATCCAGTATCTTTGTCTCGTAACTCCATCATAAGTAACTTCATTCTCCAATACGCCATTGTTTTTTTGAATAGTTCGGGCGGAACCAATATTGTCTTTGTTGCAGGTAATCAGTATCTTCTCCAGCCCAATATCTTTGCATATTGGTAGGGCAGCGGCGAGCATATAATTGGCATATCCTTTTTTCCGCTCTGATGGCGCCACACCATATCCAATATTTCCGCCGAACTTGAGAAGGTGGTCATTTAATTCGTGTCGCAAGTCCAATGCACCAAGAACCTTGCCGTCAGACTTTCTGACTAAGAAGTAGCTTGTAGCTCTGACCCAATTCTCTGGTATCGATTTGCCAGTCTCAATTTCCCTACTTCTTTGCAGCCATTCAGGGAATGAGAGGTTTGCGTCGTATATAGCGGTGGGTATAATCTTTTCATTTGCATAGATAAACTCATCAATATATTGATGATAAGCTTTTTCGTCTCGTTCGGTTAGGGTTCGAAATTCTACGTTTTCCATGATTTGATTATAAAAGAAAAA
>CAZGJE010000055.1:1194-6035 GCA_964526355.1 uncultured Candidatus Saccharibacteria bacterium | reverse complement strand
TGCATATTAGTCAACCAAAAAAGCCGCGGTTGCGGCCTTTCTTGCTGAAAATATTTATTTGAGGACTGCCTTAATTCTCCTGACTCCAGACGAGGAGGCTTCTTCTTTTATAACTTTGAAATGACCAAGATCTCCAGTGCGACCAACGTGAGGGCCGCCGCAAATCTCGCAGCTATACGGGTCATCCGGTGACCCGATAGTATAAACCTTAACCTTGTCGCCATATTTGGATTCAAATACTCCCATCGCCCCCAAGGACTTCGCGTCTTCGAGTGTCATCTCTTCCAGCGAGACGATCAAGCCTTCCCCTATTTTTGCATTGACAATTCTTTCGACTTCTTCGATTTGCTCTGGTGTCATCTTGTCTGGATGGGAGAAATCAAATCTCATCCGCTCGGCCGTAATATTCGAGCCTTTCTGGTATACATGATCGCCCAACACTTGGCGCAGAGCAGCCAAAAGCAAATGGGTCGCGGTGTGATACTTGGTCGTGATCTCCCCCGCCTCAGCAAGCCCACCCTTAAACATGCCAGCAGAAGCAGTCCGAGAGAGTTCCTGGTGTTTCTTGAACAAGTCCTGGTATTCATCTGCTGCATCATCGGATGAACCTATGCCTAGCTTTTCTGATTCTTCGAAAGTGATCTCGATCGGAATCCCAAAAGATTGATAAAGATCAAACAAATCCTTGCCTGTAATAATTTTTAGACTGGCAATCTGCTTCAGTCCATCTCGGAGCGTTGACTTGAATCTAGCCTCTTCCTTCTCCAATTCGCTAAGTATCGCCTGTTGGTCGAAAGAGTACACGCCTTCATAGGATGAAAAATATTGATCTGCTATTTGATTAACAAAGTTTTCGGTAATGCCGATTTGCTGAGCCTTGACGATCGCTCGACGAATCAGCCGGCGCAGAACATAGCCCTTGTCCTTGTTGGAAGGCAAAACACCGTCGTTGATGATGAAGATGGCGGCACGAACATGATCGAGAATTACTCTTTCGGCTGTGACATCTTCATTCTTCAGAAGCTCATGCAATTTCTTGTGTGCTGCGTCGAACAAATCGGTGTGGTACACACTGTCCAAGCTTTTGTCTAAGGCACAGAGCAAGCGCTCGAACCCCATACCAGTATCAACACCTTTGAACTTGGCTGGTTGGTATTTCCCGCCGACAAAAGTGTATTCGTTGAAAACAAGGTTCCAGACCTCAACTCCATCGACATAGAATTCAACTGTTGGCCCTCCCGGAGAGTTCTCCGTACCAAGGGACCAAAAGTTATCGTCAAAGCCCTGCGGTTTTATCTCGTCCAAACCTTCGACTGTTTTCAAAATTTCGAGTGATTCTTGGTCGACCGCCACTCCGTTTTCACCCTGAAAATATGTAGCGTAAATTCTCTCTTTGTCGATTTTCAATTCTTCTGTCAGAAATCTCCATGCAAATTCGATCGATTCTCTCTTGAAGTATGAGTGTTCCGTATCTGGGTAGCCAAAAGAGAAATTACCTAGCATCTCGAAGAACGTCAGGTGAGTTTTGTCTCCCACCTCATCAATATCGCCAGTCCTGACACATTTTTGGCTTGTCGTAACTCGCGCTGACGGCGCCTCCGTCGGTTCAGAATAATAGCGCTTAAATTGATGCATCCCAGCCGTGGTAAAAAGGACGGTCGGATCCGTTTCACCGGGCACAAGAGAAGAAGAGGGCAAGACTTTGTGTCCTTCCCCCTCAAAATATTTTAGAAATTTTTCTCGTAATTCTTTAGAATTCATAATCTGTTCCGTCTCTCTGCCTCTCCGACGCTCTGGCTCTTACTTGTTGAATGTGATCAAGTCGCTAAATATCCTGGTCCAGATGTAACCCCTGATTTGAGCCTGAGTATCCTCCTGAGTCACCGTCCTCACAACTGGCACCGTCAAGCCGAGCTCATTGGGGTACATCGTACGATAAACATCCTTGTAGCGATTAATCTTTCTGACATAATTCACCGTCTCGGTCTTGGAATTACCACCAATAATTTTCTCAAAGATATTTTGGCTTACCCAGCGGTCAACAGTACCAGTGCCAGCGTTGTAGCTGGCCAGGGCCTGATCAGTGTTGCCGTTGTATTTATTGAGCAAATCTCGCAGATGAGCACAGGCGAAACGAATTCCAGTTTCGGCGTCAAATATGTCATAGGTTTTGAGACCGATTTGGTTGGCCATCGTCCTAGCTGTCCCAGGCATGAATTGGGCAATACCCTGAGCGCCAGCCGACGATACCGCTTTCGGATTAAAACGACTTTCCTGGAAGATAAGCGCGGCGACCAAAGCCGGGTCGACATTGTACTCTTTCGAATATTTGACGATGAAATCAGCGTACTTCAGCGGATATACCTCGTCTGCAAAATATTTTGGCACGAAAATATATGTGCCGAAACTGATCACGGCCAAGAAAATCAGAACGATAAAAATTGAAACTTTGTGTCTTTTGATCATATTCACTCCCCTCATTTCTTCAACAATATCACAAAAACTTTGATAAAAGAAGAATCTCGAGTTATTTTATCAACACCAAATCACGCTGCACTTTTGTCGTGATTATCGCTTTCTTATTTTCACTGATTACGAAATCTATCTCGCTTCTGATACCAAATAGGTCAAAATACAAGCCTGGCTCGATCGTATACCCGACGTTCAGCTCTAGGGTCTGATCATTTCCTCTCCCAAGCCGACCAAGTTTGCCATGGGGAGAGTCGAATCCGAGCGAGTGACCGAGCGAGTGACCAAAACGCTCTTGGCACACACCAAAATACTGCCTGGCGACTTCATCAATTCTTTCGCCAGTCGGGATGACGTCCTTGCCCAGTAAGCTTCTCAAATATTTAACTGCCTCATCTCTGGCACCAAAAACAAGATCAACTTTAGATTTTATTTCTGGATCTATTTTATCGCCGAAATACCCCATCCAAGTGATATCAGCATATGGGAATTGCCCCGGTAACTTGGCCCAGATGTCGATCATAATCAGGTCATTTTCTTGCAATTTTCTAGAGTCTTTGTCGGGGAAATAATGAATATGCCTGGTATTGGGTCCAAATGCCACTATCGGCGGCTGATCATCAGATATGAGCCCAGCCCGCTTACAACCCTTTAGAATAGTCTGTTGTACGTCGTACTCTGAGACTGAATTCTTGTTTTTCTTAATATAATTAAAAGCATTGGCCATCACCTGATCCAACGCTTTTGCCGCTTTGAGATGCGATTCTAATTCTTCTTTTTGCCATCTAACCATAAAATGATGTTAACAAACTTGGACAAATCCCACAAACAGTTGCAAAAATATCTCTACAGTTTATAATCTAGAGGAACAATTTATCTAGGAGGATTATGGACGAGCCCACAAACAATAGTCAAAATACGGCTGCAAACAATGTCACAAGCGCCGCACCAAGTGTCACCCCGAGCCCAGTCGCGAATACTATGCCAGACAGCAGCGCGGCTACAGAGTCGAGCTCAGACACGGAGGTCCAAAATGGAACGATGGCTTCAACATTGATCGCACCAGCACAGGCCGCTGCCGCCCCAGCCGCACCACCTACCGCCCCAATGCCAGCTGCTACTTTGGCAGATCAAATTTCATTTAGCAAAGGACCTGACCTCACTCAAGAGAACACGACTGCTACACCAGCTCCTGCCAGTGTATCTGGGCAAACGCCAACTGGTAGTGTTTCTCCGGCAATGAGCACGCCAGTTTCTACCGCTGAGACGAGCAACCCACCAACGCTTGAGCAAACAGGAGCAGCAGGTATCTACCCAAGTTCGACAACCGAGACAGGACACCTGGAGGGAGCACCGCTACCAGAACATGCCAAGAAGCCGGTCAGCTGGACATCGTGGTTGATTTGGATCGTATTTGCCGCTTGTATCGTCGGCTTGTTCCTATATGAGCCAACCGGATCAAAAATTATGAGTTTCATCAACGATACACTCCTCGGTAGCTTCAAGAAATAAACTTTAAGTTTACTTAATTAGAAAAAACCTCCGATTTATCGGAGGTTTTTTCTATGGTACCCGAGGCCGGACTCGAACCGGCACGCTGTTTAGGCGAGGGATTTTAAGTCCCTTGTGTCTACCATTCCACCACTCGGGCAGTTTAGTTTGGGTTGATAGTTAAAACTTTCGGTTAGACGACCGTCCAATGATTGCCCACGATCTTGATTCTACCATCAATCGTAAAGCCGGCCGCTTTTTTGTGTCCGCCGCCGCCAAAGAGTTTGGCAATGCGAGAAACGTCTATTTTGTCGCTTTCAGTCCGTAAACTGCCTTTGATTTTAGCATCAAAACTCTCGCAAAGCAACATTGCCACCTCAGATTCTGGAGCGGAATTTAGAAGATTCACGAGTCCAGAGACCTCCTCTTCGGTCGCACCCGCCTTGTTGATGTCGTCCACCGTGATGACAGATACAGAGATTCCATATTTTTTGTTGAGGCGTAGCCTCTCCAGCGCGACCCCCCAAAGTTTGAAAAGTGAAAATGATCTCGTATTGTCAGTATTCTCGGTAATCTTCTGTAACCGAGCGCCTCTCTTCAGAAGCTCAGAAGCAATCGACAGTACCTCATCTGAAGTATTAGAATGACGAAAACCACCTGTATCAAAATATATTCCGGTCAACAAAGCAGTGGCCATAGTTGAGCTCAAATTCGAGCCTAATCCTATCAAGACACCATACAATACCTCGCAGGTCGAGGATAAACTTTCATCAGCATAGTTTACGCTAACTTTTCTCCATAAGTCGTTCTTCGGATGGTGGTCGATATTTAAGATCTGAACTCCCGCTTTCTTGGCCCCAGCAATTTCATCTTGAAAGCCA
>CAZGJE010000055.1:0-1184 GCA_964526355.1 uncultured Candidatus Saccharibacteria bacterium | reverse complement strand
TCCATTGTCCAATAATACGATTGCCTCTGGTATAGTCTCTGGAAAAGTATTGTTGATCTTATCGGCCCCTGGTAGAAATTTGAACACTCCAGGGATAGTATCACGACACAAGAGAGCAGTCTTCTTGCCCTGGCGAGACAGGTATTCGCCCAAGGCCAGCATCGATCCGATCGCATCACCGTCAGGATCGATATGACATATCAAAACAAAGCTCTCCTTTTCCTCCAGGATTTGCTTTAGCTTAGTAAATGAGGCCATAAATATTTATTAGCTTTCGGAGAGAATAACGAGTTTTCTCTCTTCTTCTGGCAATTCGCTCTTCTTAATCTTGAGGACGTCAATCTCTCCGTCTGTATAGCCTTCGCTCTTCTTGAACTCAGATAGATCTGAGTAGAGCATGGGGATCACTATTCTCGGGTCAATATTTGTGAGAATCTTTAGTGCAGTCTTAAGGCCTAGAGAACCGTCAACCTCAAGGGGCAAGAAAAGAATATCGACGTCACCTATCCCTTTGGCCTCCTCCTCAGAGAGCTCGTGATTGATCCTACCAAGGTAGCAGACGTTCATTTCTTCGATTTTGGCGGTGTAAATGGTATTAGCGCCGTCAGAAATTCCATTCAGTATTACCCCGCCCTTCTCATATTCGCCTGGGCCTGGGAATTCGAAGCCATTGATCGAAATCTTGCCATCAACAGTTACCTCCAAGTCCTTAGACTTGATCTCAAACTTAGCACCACCTCTATATTTTATTTGCATAATTCCTCCAGTTTAAATCCTCAAACTCTTAACTCCCGACTACCTACTTTTCCGTTAGGCCATCTCTTCAAGATCGTCAATCTTTGTCTTTTTAACTTTTTTGACTTTCTTTGGTTTCTCTTCAACTGCTGGCTCAGCTTCGACAACGTCTTCAACCTTGGTCTTTTTCTCCTCTTTTTCAACCTTTGTAGTTTTGGAGTCGACCTTCATAGAAAGTCCGAGTCTGTGGTTTTCTGCTTCGATAGATATGATTTTGAAAGAATATTTTTTGCCCAATTCTACAACCTTACCTGGGTCAACGATTCTCTCAGTTGATAGCTCTGAGACATGTACAAGACCGTCTATCTCTTCGTCAAGAGAGACAAAGGCACCAAATGGAGTAATCTTGGTCACTTCGCCCTCGACTACATCTCCGACCTTGTATTTAG
>CAZGJE010000054.1:4363-6154 GCA_964526355.1 uncultured Candidatus Saccharibacteria bacterium | reverse complement strand
CCTTTGCCACCATCGCCTTCCACATGCTTCGCCCAAGATGCACCAGATGCTTGAGCCTCGGCAAACTGCCTGTACATTTCTGCGACCTCAGCATCTTTCCCGCCGTCCGTACCAAGATTATTAATAAAGAAACCTGCAGCAGAAGTAGCATCATTGGTGCTAGCAAGCTTTGATTGCATGGCCTCTACCATGGCCATCATACGACTTCTCTTGTTCGTGTCTGAAGTTGCCTTGCCAGCCATAAAGTCACGGACATCTTGAGCGCTAATACCATCTTTCTTGTCACCAGCAACGAGGAGATTGGCTAGTGTATCGACAGACATACCAGAGTAGTCTGCGACCCTGCCTTTGGTCTTCTCGGCTGCGACGCCCAAACCTCTAGTGTAAGTCGTCCTCTCCATCCTGGAAATGGTGTAATTGCCAGGAGTTCCATGTATCACGTCCCTCAAATATGCCGGTATACCATGTTCGGCCTTCTTGGCCACAAACTTCTTCATAAAGTCTTCGTATCTCTCGTGTACTGCCGCGGCAAGCTTCTTGTCTGCTTCATCATCGCTGCCAACAAAATCTTGTGCCTGGTTGATCATACCCATCTCTTGAAGCCGGACGGTAGCACGACCCTGATTGTTGAGGTATTTATAGAAAGCATCCCTCTCTGTGTCAGTATAACTAGCACTGTTGAGCCTATTCTTCTGTTCCAAAGTCATATTACTTAGAATATTGCCTTGAGCCTTGACACTTTTAATGAAGTCTTGCATTCCGGTCGATAGCTCTTTGAATTTCTGAATAGTAATAGCAGTCTCCTGGCTCAGCTCTGCCTGCTCGTGGACTGCGAGCTGGTCCATGGTCGGCTTCACAAGGATATCCTTCTCCGCTTTGCCCTTGAGACGCTCAGTACTTTCCTTCTCCGTCACAACAAATCTCTGGAAGTCAACCCAAGCGTCTGCTTGCTCTTTCGATAATCCAAGTGTCCTCTGATATTCAGCGGCCATTTCTTGTGCTCTGGTACCAGTTTTGGGGTCATTAACTCTTTTTGTTTCTGCGTCTATGGCGGCCCTGAGCTCCATGGATTCCGCTTGAGTCATTTGGGCTATTGCAGCTTCTCTCGTAGCCGCAGCTATCCTGCTCTCAAGGCGATCGGCTGATAGCATTTGATCAACTGGTAGGGCTGAGTTGGCTGCTTCTTCGGCGGTTCTGACGGCCGCCTTTTCGGCCGCTGTCAACACTGAGTCAAGCTTTGCGTCTATCATCCTTTGTTCGATCGCTTCGTTGCTATGGTCGCCCTTATCTACTAAATTGCCAGTAACGGAGGCGAACGTGCCCTGTGCAATCAGATCCTCCATATGCGTTTGGGCTATAGCCATTCTCCTTCGAGCGTGGCCAGAACCAAGTCGCCAGTCTTTGAGCGTTTCATACTGTTTGCCACCGCGTCGGAATATATCTTCCTCGGCATATGATCTAAATTCTTTCTGCTCACCCGTTCTATTGTCCCTATAGCCGGCACGCATGGCATTATTGCGACCCCTAGCGCCTGTATACATATGCCTAGCCTGGTACCCCTCTGTCAGACCCTTAGCGAAATCTTCTTCGAAAGCTACCTCTGCTTTAGCCTTGTCTCCACCCGCACCGAAGAGGAAACTACCGCCAAGGGCTTGCTGGAAACTATTACCCTTGCGCACCATATTGAGTCCTGTCATCTTCCAGTTGTTGCCTACCCGCATCGCAGCGCCCTTGACCTTGTTGGTCCAGTAGTCCTTGACGTTGCCGCCAATCTTCTTGGCGGCCGCCCCG
>CAZGJE010000054.1:0-4353 GCA_964526355.1 uncultured Candidatus Saccharibacteria bacterium | reverse complement strand
AACCCCATGCCTTCTTGCCAAGGTCTCCCCATTTTTGCATAATGGATCCGCCGAGTTTAAATGGGACCTGGATCGCCAAAATAAGCATAGCGACAGATAGTACCATACCCATAAGCGACCCGTCATTAGTTCCGGATAATTTGAGTAATTGCCCCCCCATCCAGATAATAGCTATGGAGACAACAGGCATAAATGTCCACTTCGATAGATAGTCCCACCACTGGTTGAAATATGTCTTGGTCTGAGGCAATATCATGGCCATGAAGGCTATTGGTGAGACGATAACTAGCAGATAGAGAAGATAGTTCCTTATAGCGAATAAAAACGCCAGGATAAGGGTGACAACTGCGGCCACTATAGAAAAAATCACAATAGCTAGCGCAGTCAGAAGGCCACCCGATTGACCCGCGGCCTTACTATCATTTAACGCCTTTATTGTGGCCTCTACATTGTCTTTGAAAAATATTGAAACATTAATGCCATTGGTAATACATTTTGTATCAGTATCTTTAAGGAACAAAGTTAAGGCCACGTTGCCAATATCAATAACAAAACGACAGATTATATAGCTAAAATTAGCCGCCACGACAGCCAGGACCAAAGTAGGCAATATCTTCTTGATTCCGTAAGTGTTGATATTGAGCCGCATTATCTCAGCGAAGGCAACGAAAATCAGGACGACAACGACAAGAGAGTTTACTATCTGCATCATCCTGACCCAGAGAATACGGATGGTGTGGCCAACCCCCCCATTGTTGGTCCCGAGAACCTCATATATCTTAGACAGACTAGGAGGCGGGTTTTGCCAGGTGGTTGTCGGATTAGCAGCCACAGTCCCACCGGCGTGAGATAAAACTGGGTAGGCAAAGAAAAAGAGTGCAGAGAAAAATAAAACTACAGCCAATATAAATGCTGCTTTCTTAACCTTGACCCCACCCAGTTCTTTGAATAATTTTTTCATTTTTGCAATCATGGGCTCGATCCGGGACATTGGCCGCCCGATGTTACTCCTATAGTAGCTGACATCCATTTGTCTCCAAGCCCCTGTAGCCAGGTAGCGAAATCATAAAATATGCTAATTATTTTACAAAACGCCCAATTGATTGGCTCTTTGTACATTACAAATCCGGCACATAGATCAGGAGTCGAATCAGCGCCCGGAGCAGGATTAAAATCACCAGCAAATGAGTATGCTTGCTGAAGTAACTTTTTGTATTGACCATCTATCACAGTACTAAAGACAGCTGATGGGTCACCTTTGCCCTTCAAGCAATTGTTGTATTGATTGTTTTGATTGGCATAATACATATCAAGGGCAAATCGTGACATATTATAGACATATGACTGTCTCGCCGCCTTGTATTCAGCGTTGTTGAGTAAATTAATGATTGGGTTCCATGTCCCGCTCTTGACGGCGGCGTCATGCCACATCTTGATCATATTGTATATGCCGATAACGACACCAATTGCGAGGAGAACAGCGGTGGCTTTGAGAAGCCATATCCCTGACACTGTCAATGCTGACCCGATTGCAGTTAAGACAGTCGTTCCTAGAGTAGCAGCGGCAGTTATCTCGGCAGCAGTAGCTGGGATAACAGCTCCAGCTGTCGTAAGAATCCCCCCCTCGATAACAGTGGCGGTCGCTCCTGCCCCACTGGCAGCCAAAAGGCTATTTGCAGTTGCGCCCGCCGGGATTATAATACCCGACGCCGTAACGGCAGTACCACCCTCTCCAGCAACAACTGCTACGGTCGTGGTAGTCACCGCAGCACCTGTGCCTACTGCCCCCGCAATAGCCAGACCGCCGGCGATCAGGCCCGCGACAGCAGCAATACCAAGAAATACATTTGAGACAGTCACCACGGGGTCATCGGCCCTAATAACGTAGGGGCGCTTACTACTCATATCCGAAAATTCCGTTGACAATGAGTTTGATTCGGTTGTACCTAGCTTGACCGAGGGGTATGCCGGTGGATTGGTACCATAGTATCTTTTATATGCTTCGGCATCGGCTTGCTTTAAGAATATCTTTAGAGCATTAGCCGAATCTGGATCTCTCAAATATTTTTTAATATAATCGGCTCCATCATCATTTTGTCCATCTGGCACCACCGTCTTCATTTGCAAAATCTGAGCATCTATCCATTTCTGGGCTGACGCATCATCCGTTATCCTCCTGGTCGCATAAAATTTATTGCAGGCAGCATCGTTCGCTGGTAGAGGCGCTGTGATAGATGGGGCAGCAATCTTTTTGGCGGTAGTGTTGCCCAATGTATCTCTAGCCTTCTGCAAAACTACATTGTAATCGATTGTAGTCGACGGCCAAGCAGCAATAGCTGGTTGAGGATCAGTATATATTTTGTCGATACTGGGAAGAGATTCTGGCTGAACACCCTGCATGTCATAGTACATGTAGCACCAATAATTTACGGCCGTAGAAGGCACTCTAAACTGGCCATAATTTGCGTTCAAATTAAACCCGACTATGCCTTTAATTTGGCTGATGAAAGCATCCTTTTGTCTAAAACATACATTCTCGACAGTACTCTGAGCGTCACCGTTATATGTAAAAACATTTATCTCTGGCGATGTAGCGCGCGAACCTTCTATCTGCCATATATCCCAGGAGTGGTCCTTGCCAATTGGGGAGCCTTCATGCGTAGTCAGCGATTCACCAGAAGAGTAGCTGCGAAATACGGCGCTGGTCGCTCCATATTTTAGAAGTAATTTTTTGCGGATTTCTGTTCTAACTATGGTGCCATCATTGTCAGGGATATCAACTACGTCATTTCGAAAGCTCCAAACTTGGCCGGCCGGCGGGACCACTGATGCTTTTACTTCAACAATTTCAATACCAAAAACTTTTGCTAGCACAGCAATTATCAAAATATAGGTTAGCGTCCTTCTAATCCCTCTCAACAAAACCCCTCCGCTATTAGTTAGGATAATTATACAGTTAATTTTGAAACCAATAAAGTGGCTATAATCACTCTGTATATTTTTGCTTGGCGGCGATCGAGAGTTCGACTCGTGCCAAGATGGCTTTGTTTATAACTTTGTCAAAGCTCTTGTGCTCATCGTTGGCTTTGTCTGGATCATTTTCTAGCGCTACGAGAGCGAGCTGAAGTTCACCTCTCTCATATAATTCTTTGCCCACTCGCAGAGCATCATAATGAGTATATTTGGCGGTAGCCCTGTCAAAATCTTCCAGCGCCTTACTCACATTTTTCGCCTGTAGGAGGGGCTTGAGTTTGAGCACATCTGTCTGCGCTTGATTAGCCAGACTGATCCGATCTTGCGCTAGATTGGTCTTGTAGAGAGTCAACGACTTTTGGTATTCAAGCTCGGCAGAGAGATACTTCTTCTGCAAGAGGTATTGATCGCCGCGCTCCAAGTAGTCGTCAGCCCAATGGTGGCGAAGGGGCTTGGTCACCAATTCGATCGAGACGAGGATAATCGCCACAATCAGGACCCATTTGGCGATCTTCTGAAAAGAGGAAAGCTCCTCAACCTTCTTGTCCCCTCGAACTTTTTTGATCTCATCCGCATTCATAAAAAGATTCTAGCAAAATTTGGGTTACGAAAGCCAGTCCTGTATAATAAATTTATGGAACATTTCTTTGACTTGGCTAGAATATATGATTATCACACATATCTCTTCTTCCATGGCGCGATTCACGGCCGGCCATGGCTGAATGAGATATATCTTTTCTGTGCCAAATACGGCATCGTTGTATTCTTCCTGTCCTATATTTACCTAATCTTGCGAAGCAGGGTGAATGCATTTTATTGTACATTTGTAGCAATGTCGATCGCAGCCTTTGTCGATCTACTTATCGCCCTTTTCTGGCGCCGCCCTAGACCGTTTATTAGCCACAGCAGCGAGGTAATGACCCCGATCATCGAGGGTCTTCGTGTCTACAGCGTCTCTTTCCCTTCCGTGCATACGTATGTCGCTTTCGCTATTGCCACCAGCATATTCCTCTATGGCCACAAACGGCTTGGGGCCTTTCTCTTCGTCCTGGCGATTCTTGTAGGCATCGGCCGAGTGGGAGCGGGGCTGCATTATCCCTCTGATGTCCTGGCAGGCGCACTGCTCGGAATATCCTCTGGGATAGTCGCATATTGGATAGTCCACAACAACGAACACAAATGGGAGACAGGTTAGTTGGGAGTCGGGAGTCGGGAGATAATAGTTGGGAGCAGGGAGATAATAGTGAGGAGTTTGGAGGGAGCGACAAAATAATGTCTAGCAAATTTGAAAATTTAAACGCGTGGAAGACAGCCAAAGAGCTGGTTCTCTTTGTTTATGGCATAACTGATAAGTATCCCCAGAAGGAACAGTTCGCGTTG
>CAZGJE010000053.1:0-6157 GCA_964526355.1 uncultured Candidatus Saccharibacteria bacterium | reverse complement strand
TGCGCAGAAACTCCAAGATTACGTTGATGGGGCAAAATGGCGCAGGCAAGAGCTCGCTTTTCAATATGATCACTGGAGAGCTTAAGCCGAAGAAAGGCCAGATCAACATCGCCAAAGATATTACAATTGCTACGGCCAAACAGGTTGTGTCACGCCAGGATCTCTCGAAGACGATCCTGGAATATTTTGCCATGGCCTTCTCAACTCAATCAAATGACCTAATCAGCAAAGTCCACAAAGTGATGGAGGTTGTCAACTTGAGCGTTCCTACTGATCGTCTGGTCGGGGATTTGTCTGGCGGCCAACAGGCCAGACTTTTGCTGGCGTTCGCCCTGATCCAAAACTCCGATATTCTCCTGCTTGATGAGCCGACCAACAATCTCGACCAGTCTGGCATCGATCATCTAATCGAATTCCTGATCATGTATCAGAAAACCGTAATTGTGATCTCGCATGATGCTGATTTTTTGAATTGCTTCACCGAAGGCGTTATCTACCTCAATAATTTTACACACAAGATCGAATATTACCTTGGCGACTACTATTCAGTGGTGGAGGAGATTAAGCGTCGGGTAGAGAGTGAAGAGCGAAAAAACGCTCAGCTTCGACGCGCAATCATCGATCGAAAAGAGAAGGTAAACTTTTTCTCAAACAAGGGCGGGAAAATGCGCCAACTGGCCAAGAAATTAAAAGATGAAGCCGCCGAGATGGAAGAGGATATCATCGATGTTAGGCATGAAGACAGAACTATTAGAGATTTCGATATTCCGATGCAAGAGATAGTTGGGGATATAGTCAGAATCACAGAATTGTCAGCCTTCCGTGACCACGAAGTCCATACATTAAAAGTCGATAAGACAATTCGCAAGAGGATGCACTGCATTGTGACCGGCCCCAACGGTATCGGCAAGAGCACTTTCCTGCGGTCTCTGGTGTCTGGCCAGAATCCAAATATAAAGACACTTGATGAAGTGAAAGTTGGCTATTACAGTCAAGACTTTTCAAACTTGGATTTTGAACAAACAGTTTTCGATTCTCTTGTTAGCTCCAAGACGGGTGATACAGACATACAGACAATGCGCTCAATTGCAGCTGGATTTCTGATCGGCGGAGGATTGATGGGACATAAGGTCAGCGAGCTGTCTGAAGGCCAAAAAGGCCTCCTGTCATTTGCTAAGTTGGTACTGATGCAACCGGGGCTTTTGATCCTTGATGAGCCAACCAACCATATAAATTTCCGGCATTTACCCATAATTGCTAAAGCAATCGATCAATATAAAGGCGCCATGATCATGGTCAGTCACATGCCAGATTTTGTCAGCCAGATCAAATTTGATGAATACATTGATCTTGGCAAGGTTTAATCAGTACTAATCCTAATTAAGTATTCTCATGAGCAACCAACACACATGCGATCGATGCGGCATCTGTTGCAAGCATTTTCTTATCAACCTGGATGAGCACGAGTACCGCTCTGGAAAATACCAGCTCATTTTTGGGGATATTGATCTCATCGACGACTTCGAATTGGCTAGCGAATGTGGGGCGAACCTCTTAGCAAAGAATGAAGAAGGCGGCTGTATTTATCTGCAAAATAACCGCTGCAGTATCCATGCTGATCGACCAAAAGTATGCCGTGATTTTTTTTGCAAGTCAGACGACCAGCGATATCACAAGATGATAGAGTCAATTCAACGGTCAAAAGCCAAAATTGATTGATTCCCAAATCAAATCATTAGGCTAACGAAAATTTACTATTACTAATCAGCCGAAGCTTTGGTAAAATATTCTTAGATTAAAAATTAGTTGGAGGAGAATCATGTCTATTGTCGAAGAGTCCGAGTTCAAGGGTAACAAAATGATTGTATTGAAGAACAATGAAGAAGATCAATATCCATTTCAATTTGGTGTGAAAAAAGCGAAGTTAGTTCTCGAAAATATTGAAGCGGTCAAAGCATTTGTCGAAAAATACGACAAGCAATAAGAAAATGGGTAGAAAAAGAGAGAGCCCGTATGCTACGACTCTCCCAGATAGGATTTCGAAAAGATATTATCCTTCTGAAAACCGTACCTAATGATTTAACTCTACTCCCATTTGACCGGAAGTCAATGACTGTCTCGATCAGCCTTTTTGTGTCATAAAAGCGAAAAGACCACCGATCATGATGCAAAGTTCTGTGATAACAGCTAATTTTATTGTTGTCTCGGAGTGCCGGCGATTGACCAATTATATGGTCATAATATTCGGGGGATCATAGACTTGCCCAATGCGGGCTTAAAATTAGCGTGTCATAAAAGACAATTAGTACAAACTTTGTTAGCGACCAGATACTGTAATTCTCTGTAAGTTGCTCAGCCCTTGGACGATAAAACGCCAATAAATTTGGTTGAGATTGGAGAGAGTGCAAAATTGGCACCAGAACCTTAGTCAATCACTTAATACTTAGTACAAAAACTATCAAGTGTTCCTAGTATATCATACAGTTTTACACTTGTCAAGTCCAAGTAGTATTTTGGGGCCAAAACTGGCCTGAAAATTGCCATTTA
This sequence comes from uncultured Candidatus Saccharibacteria bacterium, assembly GCA_964526355.1. Classification (GTDB taxonomy): domain Bacteria; phylum Patescibacteriota; class UBA1384; order XYA2-FULL-43-10; family 1-14-0-10-43-13; genus JBAZBD01. Next base: position 3,610 of record CAZGJE010000053.1, on the reverse strand, counting down.
TAAACGTTGATTTACTCTGCAAATTAAGGTATAGTAAACATAAAATCACGGAAGAATCATGGATAAATTACTGAAATTTTGGGAATTCAAGGACTTAAGAAACAAAATCCTGATAGCAGGAGGTCTTTTGCTATTGACTAGAATTTTGGCCCATGTCCCGCTACCCGGCGTCGACCTTCAGCAATTAGAGACTTTTTTCTCACAAAATCAGGTATTTGGCTTCCTAAATATGTTTTCTGGCGGTACTATGGCCAATTTCTCAATCATCCTGATGGGTGTCGGCCCCTACATTACCGCTTCGATTATATTCCAGCTTCTTGGCATGATCTTTCCTGCCATTGAAGAGCTGCAAAAAGAGGGTGAAGCCGGTCGCCAGAAGATTACTCAATACACCCGGCTAGCCACTGTGCCGCTTGCCATTATTCAGGCATACAGCATGCTTGTCCTTCTACGCAATCAAGGTATTATACCTGACTGGACGCCATTTGATCTGATCACTATGCTTATTTCCGTAACGGCTGGTTCAATGTTGCTGATGTGGATAGGAGAGCTCATCACAGAAAAGGGAATAGGCAATGGCACGTCTATGATTATCGCTCTAGGTATTCTCTCTGGTATTCCTTCTCAAATCAAAGATACCGCCCTGCTTTTGCAAAGTGGCGATTCTTCGAAGATTATTGGCGCGATTGTCTTTGTGGTGGTTCTCTTGTTGATCACCGCCGCAATTATCGTGATCCAAGAGGGGCAGCGTAATATTCCCGTCACCTATGCTCGCAAATCGAGAAATGGCCAATCTGGCGGATACTCGAGTCATTTGCCGATCAGAGTGAATATCGCCGGCGTCATCCCAATAATTTTTGCCATGAGCATCTTGGTTATTCCAGGCTTCATGGCCAAATATCTAGAGACCGCTAGATCTGTCTGGTTGGCCAATTTTGCCAAAGGAGTAAATTCTTTCCTCGCCAATGAAGTATGGTATGGTGTTCTGTATTTCTTGCTCGTAATTATATTCACTTATTTCTATACTAGCGTGGTCTTCAAGCCAGAACAAATTGCCGAAAATTTGCAGAAGCAAAGCGGCTTTATCCCCGGGATCAGACCCGGCACTGAAACCAAGAATTATCTTGGTCTAGTGATCAATCGTATCACTCTCTTTGGCGCCCTTTTCCTCGGCTTGATCGCTGTATTGCCATTTATCATACAATCTATTACCAATTTAAGTACTCTAGTTTTGGGTGGTACGGGAATTCTCATTATCGTGTCTGTTGTGATCGAGACAATGCGCCAGGTCCAGTCTCAAATTACTATGCACACATATGAACGATACTAAGTTGTAGATCAAAACTCAAAAGTCAAAATTATGGCGAAAAAGACAATATATTCATTTTTAGGATTACCGGGATCAGGCAAAGGCACACAGGCCGAGCTTTTTATGAAAGAAATCGGAGCTGATAGATTCATTAGTGTTGGCACACTGATTCGTGAGTATATGGCAGAGAATCAAGATTCTGAATATTCTAAGGCGATCAAGGCAAGATATGACAGCGGAGAGCCACAGCCAGATGAGGTCGCTATCAAACTCCTTGGCGATTATTTACACAAAGCTACAGGAACAATCATTCTCGATAGTTTCCCATTCGGCAAGGGACAAGCGGAATTTCTGTTAAACTTTATCAAAGAAAATTCTGATTGGAACGGCCCAATAGTTGTCGTCATCAAAATCAAGCCAGAAACAGCCCTCACGCGAATCGCTGGTCGACTCACATGCATGCAATGTGGCGGGACCTATGATAGTACGGTAGAAGGAAGTTGCCCAAAGTGTGGTGCCAAGCTTGAAGTCAGGGCGGATGATGAACCAGAAATCGTCAAAAATAGATTATCTTTTTATATTCCCAAAATGGACGAAGTTTTGGACTACTTGAGACAGGAAAACGTAAAAATATTTGAGGTAGACGGCGAGCGAAGTGTCGAAGCTATCGCATTCGATCTCGCCATGATTGCTCATGAATAATATTTTGAATAAATCAGAGATAGTCGATCTCAAAGAAAATGGACGAAGGCTTGCTCAACTAGTTGAAGAACTCAAGAAAAAGATTCAACCAGGTGTCAGCGCCGACCAGATAGAAACTCTTGCTTTGGAGCTCTTCGAGAAAGGCGGGATCAAGCCCGCTTTTCTAAACTACTATGTCTATGGAGCCGGAAACTTCCCAGCCAGTACCTGCGTGTCGGTAAACGAAGAAGTGGTTCACGGCATACCCATCAAAACCAAGGTGTTCAGGGAAGGTGATCTGGTCTCTATTGATCTTGGCGCTGGGCTTAATGGTGTGTATACAGATATGGCCGTGACTGTCCCGGTGGGTAAAATCGGAGATGACGAGGCTATGCTTCTGAAAGTTACCGAACAATCCCTATATATAGGTATAGATGCTGCCCTAGCGGGTAACTCGATAGGACATATAGGCGAAGCAGTCGAGAATATCGCCAACGCGAACCATCTTGGTATTATCAGAGATTATGTGGGTCATGGCATTGGACGCAAACCTCATTTGCCACCTCAAATACCAAACTACGGCAACGCCGGCGAAGGCCCCACAATAGTAGAAGGCATGGCTTTGGCCATCGAACCTATGCTTACACTTGGCAAGGGGGATACGGCGGTGCGCCCAGATGGATGGACGGTAGTGACCGTTGATCACGCCAAAGCAGCTCATTTTGAGCATACTATTCTGATAGAAAATGGTCAGCCATTAATAATAACGAAGGTATAATTTACGATCACGGCCTGAAGTCAATCAGTTGTTGACTTTAGCCTTGGTTTATGTTAAATTTAGCATATTAAATATGTCAAAAGATGATATTATTGAGGTTGCCGGAAAAGTAGTCGAGGTCCTAGCGGATTCACGTTACAAGGTCTTACTCGACACTGGTCATCCGGTGCTAGGTTATTTGTCTGGGCGAATGAAACAAAATCATATTCAGGTTACTACTGGCGACTCAGTCACCATGGAGTTGACCCCATATGATCTATCGCGCGGTCGGATTACTAGAAGGTTGAACCAATCACAAAATCAGCCACCTCGCAGATAAGGCCCCAAGGGAAATTTTTTATTTTCAAACATAATCAATATATTTATGAAAGTACAGGCGTCAGTCAAGAAAATCTGTGATAAATGCAAAGTCGTTATCAGAAGCAAGAAGGGTAAATGCTCCCGGATTAGCTCCAAGAAACGCGTTTTTATCCTGTGCGAGAATCCAAAACACAAACAGAGACAGGGCTAAACTTAATAAATAGTTAAAACAGTTAACGAGGAATCAAATAATGGCTCGAGTCGGTGGTATCAACCTTCCAAATGAAAAAAGAATCGAAATCGCCCTTACATATCTGTACGGTATCGGGTTGCCTTTGAGTCAAAAAATTCTGAAAGATCTCAAAATCAGCCCTGATATTCGAGTGAAAGACGTTTCCGAGCAAGATTTAGAGAGCATCCGCCAATTCATAGGCAAGAGCTACAAGGTTGAGGGTGATCTTCGCTCAGAAGTAGCACAAAATATCAAAAGATTGAAAGAAATATCAAGCTATCGCGGTACCAGACACGCCAAGGGCTTGCCA
>CAZGJE010000052.1:0-6194 GCA_964526355.1 uncultured Candidatus Saccharibacteria bacterium | reverse complement strand
AATCTCGTGGCTTTTTGAGGTAGATTTGTGATCTTTCACGTCAATCACAATCAGTTTATTTTTAGCTAAATTGAGTAGGTTCTTGATTAGCGGTTCTCTCAAGTTTGGATCGATGTGATGGAGAGTATTCTTGAATATCACAGTATCGGGCTGTATTTTGTAAGGCAAGTGGAAAACATCATGGTTTGTAAATAATATATTTCGTTTCCTGGCCCTGGATATAACTTTTGAGATCGCAGACCAAGTAATATCGTTTAAAATACATCTCGATTCTGGGTTGCGGTTTGCCCAATCTATGACGACGGAATCATCTCCGCAAGAAGCATCGAGAACCAGTTTTCCGCTTATTTGATTATACAAATGTTTGCGTAGGCCGGGACTCGTGAAAAGATTTGTGACTGGTTTGACGATGCCTCTGTGAACTATTTGTCTCCAGCCCAAATTGCTAGTCTCGTCGATCTCATTAAACGGCGGGCAAAAATTCGTTTTTTTGGCCAAAGCGTATGAATATTCTACAACTTTCTGATCATATTCCACAATTTCTTCCAGGGGTTTATTCTCGAAAACATTAATTATCTCTTCACTGTTGACTATCTCGCCATTATTCCGGCATGTGCCAACAAAAGAGATACCATAATGTGTGATTGCGTCACTTCCATGTTTAAATACGTTCTTTATTACCGCAGAAGGGCAGAGTTCGTCGATGGAAATATTTATTGCAGAGGCGATTCGTAGAGCTGCCTCTTCGAGCCCATGGTCGTCTGGGTCTAAATACCCTCCCGGAAGTTCCCAAATTGTGGGGTGGTAAATTTTTGTTTGGAGAAGCAATTTTTTATCTTGATTGAAGATATTCAAGAGGATAAAAAGTCTACCTTTTCCGCAATGCAAAAAAGACTCCCTGCCGACTTTGACCTCATTCGTTATGAGTGGCAGCTGGTACAGTTGTTCGTAGAATTCTATGAGCTCTTTTAACTCCAAGACCTCCCAGAATGGGTAACGTTTTTTGTTTTCTTTTCTAAGCAATTTATAAAAATTAATTACTTAAAAATATAGCTCCTATATTGACTTTTGTCAAATATATTATATAATCTGCCCAAGGCGAAAACTGGAGGTAACGCTTTTGACAATTTATATCGGATTAACCGGTGCGATAGCTACCGGTAAGGGAGTGGCCGTTGAGTGTATCGAACAATGTTTCAGTACGATCACGGCTAGGTCTATTTCGGACCAGATTAAAATTGACCTTGATCGCGCAGGTATCACCCAATCGAGGGATAACTTGCATAAACACGCAAATGATATGCGTCTTCAGCACGGCCCGGGATTCTGGATGCTGCGAGCTTTGGAAGCAATCGAAGATCACGGGCGATATGATGCCATCGTTGTAGACGGCATCAGAAATACCGGGGAGATAATTGCTCTTCGCGCAACAGTCAGTCACTCGATCGTGTTGGGGTTTGACGCCAACCATGAAATCAGAGTGGAGCGAGTGCGGCGACGCAATCGAGATGTGGACGGTGTTTCTGACTCTGAACTTCTACGAATCATGAGTGAGGAGATCGTCGAAGAGGGGCCACACGGGTTCCAGATCCATAAATGTCTGGGAATATCGGATATCTTGGTCAATGCAAACCGCGAAGCCCATGAAGTCGCGGAGGAAATCAGCCGGCATCTTGCCAATCTCAGTCTCCATCGCTAGGTGGAGCACTTTTATATCAAGGGGGGGCGCACATGGTTACTAGTATTGTCTTGACAGGGGGGACTGGCAGCGGCAAGTCCGAGGTATTGGGCTACATCAAAGAATTTTTTGGAGACGATGTGATCTGCGTCGAAGAGACAGCAAAATCCTTATTTCGAGCTGGATTTCCAATGCCTGGTAGGGATCTCGATTGGTCTTCGGAATGGCAGAGACTGTTTGAAGACGCGGTTTTCGGAGTACAATGGCCTCTTGAGGACGCCACTTTACTTCGAGCGACTGCAAATCATAAACAGGTTGTCGTCTACGATAGGGGACTGCTTTGTGGGGCTGCGTACTTCGATGGTGGCGTCGTGGAATTCTGCGAAAATTACCGGATCTCCCCGAATACTCTCTACCAAAGATATGATGTGGTATTCCATTTGGAAAGTCTCGCTACTGCGAATTCCGACCTCTATCTAAGGCTCGGTGCGGCGGATCCTGAACACTGGCTGCCCTATCCTCAAGCAATCGATCTGGAATATCGAACGAGAAAAGCTTGGGAAGGACATCCAAATAGACAATTTATCGAAGGTTCTTCCGGTTTAGAGCAAGCTAAGAAAATTGTCTCTGACTATATCCGAAACATGACCAAATAACAGCGCTAGCTGTTATTTTTATATAAAATGGACCCGGATTATTCCGGGTCCTCGATGGGTTCTTTGGGGGTCGGCTCAAGGCCTTCCCAGGGTTTGACTGATAGGACCAGCACACGCTGGCTGTTAACGAGGCATTCATCCCCGACATTCTTCCCGAGGAGAGCGATCGCGAGCGCCGCGTTGGAGGAAACGAAACCGTTTTCCGCGTCGCCTTCTGCTGGTCCGAGGAAAGTCCATTCTTTTTCTTTGCCGGTATTCAAGTATCTCAGGCTGACCGTAGTGCCCAGTGCTACTGAACCGTCAAATTCCAAGTCATCGATGAATATCCGGGTCATGCCGACCAATCCCTTGAGTTCATCAAGTTGGTTGGCCAGCGCGTTTGTGGTGTGTTCCTGCTGTTGCCATGCAGGGTTGTCATGCCACTGATCGCCAGCGCTGTGGTAGAGATCAGCGGTCTCAGCATTGGCCTGGATCACTGTCTGTTCCATCGCGTCTCGTCTTTCGATAAGTCGCCGCAGGCCTTTCCTCGTTATATGGAGCATACGCCTCACCTCCGCGGTTTTGTGCGAATACTATAACACTGAAATGGCAAATTAGCAATAGTTTCAGGCTCGTTAATTAAAAAAGGTGTAGCAAAAGTGCTACACCTGGCCGGATTCGTCGTTGATAGTCAACGTGCTCGTTTTGATCTGGGCGATCAACTGGTTGCGCAGGTCGACGATACGTGATCCAGCGGGACGTTTGGTGACCGTTATGACGATCATTCCATTATCCCCGAATTTCACGTCGACTTTCATCTGACGCGGCTTGGCCGCGCTGTTGATGAAATCCCGAGCGCGTTGCTCGGACAAGGACTTGCACTTCTTGCAGTACAAGCTATCTGCATGTTGCCAGATATGTTTGCAGGGAGTGGCCATGGTGAAACCTCCACGATGAAATTTTATTTATTATAACATAAAATAAATAAAATGCAATGGAAAAGACTCAAAAATGAAATTTGACCAGATTTGTGATAATCTTATTTTGTAAATAACTTGGAGGTAGTATGAATCTAGGATCTATTGATTTTGAGGAGGAGGGGAGCATCCCTGAGAAGTACACGTGCGATGGTCTAAATATAAATCCGGCACTCTTTATAGACAGTGTTCCAGAAGAAGCGGAAAGTTTGGCGCTAATAATAGAAGATCCTGACGCACCCAATGGAGTCTGGACGCATTGGCTAGTCTGGAATATCCCGCCCGAGACAACTGATATCGAACAGGGCGGTGTACCTGAAGGGGCTATGGAAGGAATCAATAGCTCTGGAGGTGAGGGCTATCAGGGCCCTTGCCCGCCAAGCGGAGTCCACCATTATATTTTTCGCTTATATGCACTCGATACTATCATTGATCTAGACAGCCAGTCTGGCCGAGACGACTTCATGGCGGCGGCCGAGGGTCACATCATAGCTGAAGCTGAACTGATAGGGACGTACGGTAGCAACTAAAAAACCAGGGCATGATCGCTCTGGCTACGGTTTGAGGAATACTACCTTGTCTTTAAATGTTGCGAAGGCACCATCTGGCACCTCGAAGCCCTTGGCGTAGAAGAAGCGGATGATATACCACCGATGGAACTTTTCTGATCTTACCATCCAGAAGGTGACGTATCCTTCTTTGCCGTCGTCGATAGTGTACTTGACCCCCATTGCCGGCAGACCGCTCATAGTTGATTTCATGACCTTGTCGACCTTCTTCGCAGTTTGGTCCACGCTGGCATAAGAGTCAACCAGGCTTTTGGTCATCTTGATGAATCTGTCTTCCAGGCTGCCATCATTTTTTTCGATCTTCGACCAGTCGATGATAATTTCGGACTGCTGATCGTTGAAGAAACGAATCAGCCGTTCTTCGCCGGCGGATTTGTGGTGAGTAAACTTACCCGAGACTTCATCGCGCTCCAGTTCTGATTGGAAAGCGTAGATCCACTGCTTGGATTTTTGTTCACCATTGGCGAATTCCAAACAGTTTTCGACGCCGTAATCCAGGATCGCGACTTTGTCGCTGACGTTGAGCGGGACCTGAAAGATGTCCCACATGCTCTTGAAGGGTTTGCCGCTGGCAAACAATGACTGGGTGCCGAGCAAAAGCGAGAAGCCAATGCACGCAACCATAATCCAAATGAACCTTTTCATTACCGTTACCCCCGTGGTGAATTTTGCGGGTGCGACCGCAGATTTGATATTAGTAAATATATGTCAAAAAAGCAAGATCTAGAGCCGTTTTTGATAACATTTCATAATTAAAAACAATTAGTAGTTTAAAAGTATTTTATTGATTTAGAGAAATTAAAAAAAACTAGTCGAAGACTAATCCTTGTTTGAATCCAAACCAAAACAAAAACACCTCTCGCAAGGTGCTCTTGTTTTGGCTCGGGGACATGGATTCGAACCATGATTCACGGCTTCAAAGGCCGCTGTCCTGCCATTAGACGATCCCCGAATAATTATTATGTAAAACGAGATTATTCTACCCTAAATACACGATAAATTCAACGACAATAAAACACCCCAACGGAAGTTGAGGTGTTACCCCGTTCCAATTGCTCGGAACGTTATGGGCCACAAATTACTTCAATCAGGGTGATAATAGAATTATAGTTTAATTTTGCTCAAAGTCAAGCATAAGCCAGGTTCTGTTTGGATAGCAATCTATCTAAGCGTGAGGGCCTTTTGAATCTGCCGAGCCGACATTGGTTCAAACGGTCCACCCCACTTGCACCGGACGAGGCTTGCCACAGACGTACGTCGCCGTACGAACGCGTAGTCTCTTACACTACGATTTCACCCTTACTGCCTCGACAAGTCGAGGTTAGCGGTTTATTTTCTGTTGCGCTGTTCTTAAACATTGCTGCCTACTCATTTATAACGAGCGTCCTGCTCTATGGTGCCTGGACTTTCCTCCCCGCCATGCAAGCACGACGAAGTTGCTATCTGATTGGCTTTGAGCAAATTAATTATAACAAAAAAGTACTGATTTGTCCATATTTTGGGCAAAAAATGAGCCCCGGCCAGATGGCCGGGGTGCGAGTGTGTTTTGTAGCGGGGTCCCCCAACCGGTGTGCCGCATTGCCGGCAGTGACTGCATTGGGGGATACCCCTACATGAGCATGATCATGACAGACCTCCTCGGGTAGAAATTTGGGCACCAAAACCTTAATACTATACAGCAATGACGATGCATTGTCAACTATTAGGGTACTGTAATTTATTTTTTGTCTGTTATAATTGGAGAGTAAAGATAAGGAGATTTATGAAGAAAAGAACAGTTGGGATATTTAGCGTTGTGACGATACTGGCAATTTTGTTTGTATTCGGCACCTGGTTTTATCACAATACCGAGGGCTGGAGTAAGATTGATGCTTTTTATTTTACAGTAATGACGATTACCACGGTTGGTTTCGGCGATCTTGTGCCGACTCATGATTTTTCCAAAATTATTACTGCATTATTTTCATTATTTAGCATTCCGTTGGTGATATTCTGCTTCGGTGTACTTGCCAGGGGCTATTTTGAGACTAGAATGGGTCATATCGAGCGTCGTATATCGGAAATGCTTACAAGAGAAAAGAATTTGGAAGAAGACGTCACGGAAGTAATTGATGAGAAAAAATAATAACTAAGGATAAAATGGAAACACCAAAAAACATTCTTCGTGCAATCGCTGGAGAGAGCATGGCACGCAACAAGTACACTTATTTTGCTTCACAGGCCAAGAAGGAAGGATTTGAACAAATCTCAGCTATCTTCCTGGAGACTGCAGACAACGAGAAAGAGCATGCCAAAAGATTGATGAAATTACTCAAAGGTGGGGAGAGCTCAACAT
>CAZGJE010000051.1:2629-6210 GCA_964526355.1 uncultured Candidatus Saccharibacteria bacterium | reverse complement strand
GCGAGTAGTTTCAAACTTATACATATCATAGCACAAATCATTAAAAAAAGATAGGGGGTAGCCATCAAAACTGGATTTTGAGTCCAGCTTTGCTATACTCATGTCATGATCGTAAATGTAATCCCAGAAGTGAAGGTTGGCGGCAATGTAGACAGTTTTTCCTATTCTGTTCCGGAGCAGCTAGTCAATGAGATAAAAATCGGCTCTCTTGTCACCATCCCTTTTGCCAATCGAAAGATCCGAGGCGTTGTCGAAGGGATAGGGGGACAGAGGGACAGAGGGACAGAGCAGAAATATAATTTGAAATTAATACTCTCGGTCGATTCGAATTTCATTTTTCCTGAGAAATACATAGGGATTGCCAAATGGATATCATCATACTATTTATGTAGTTTGGGCGAAGCGATCGAGCTTTTCCTTCCGCCGATGATGAAAAAGCCAAGACAGTCAGGAGTCAGGAGTCTGCCTGCCGAACAGGCAGGTCAGGAGTCAGGAGCCTGCCTGCCGGACAGGCAAGCTGGGAGTTCGATAAAATTAACCAATAAACAACAGGAAATATTTGAAAAGCTAAAGATAGGGTTATCTTCGAATACAAAAAAACCTGCGCTAATACGCGGCATCACTGGATCGGGTAAAACCGAGATTTACATCCGACTTGCAGAAGAAACACTCAAACTCGGTAAGCAGGTCGTAGTGCTTGTGCCGGAAATCATTCTAACCCCCCAGACCGTTGAGCGCTTTCAGAAAACTTTTGGCGACCAGATCACGTTGATGCACCACAATTTATCGAAATCAGAAAAATATAATTGTTTTTTTGATTTTTATTCAGGACGAAAACCAATTATTGTTGGCCCTCGCTCCGCCCTGTTAATTCCCTCCTCCAATATTGGACTCATCATCGTCGACGAAGAACAAGAGGATTCCTTCAAACAGGACCGAGCTCCGCGTTATCACGCAGTTACTTTGGCTGAGAAAATCTCATCTGTTTTGGGTCTACAGCTGCTACTAGGTAGCGCTACTCCAAAAATAGAATCTTTTTACGCCGCAAAAACCGGACAGTATGACCTCTACGAACTCTCCGAAAGATACAACGCTGCCGAATTGCCCCCCTCAGAAATCATAGATTTGCGAAATGAACTTCGAACCGGAAATAACTCCCCAATCTCCGAGAAATTGCGATCTGAAATTGAGCAAATATTAAACAACAAAAAACAGATTCTTCTCTTCTTGAACCGTCGTGGCACTTCGACATTTGTTTCTTGCCGAGATTGCGGCCATGTCTTATTATGCAAAAATTGCTCAATCCCACTGATATATCACTTATACGGAGCAAAAAGCGAGCTAAATTGTCATCATTGTGATTATCACGAAAATGTTCCTGCTACTTGCCCCAAATGTCATAGCCAGAGAATCAAATTTTTTGGATCCGGAATTGAAAAAATAGAGGCAGAAATTAGAAAATTATTCCCAGAGGCACGAGTTGCACGAGTCGACGCTTCTACTATCAAATCAAAAAATGATTATGAGAAATTTTATCGCGCTTTCAAAAACCATGAGACTGACATAGCCATCGGCACTCAAATGATCGCGAAGGGCCTAGATATCCCTGGCGTCGACTTGGTCGGGATAGTCTCGGCCGACACTGGTCTGCACCTACCTTACTACCGAGCAAGTGAGAAATCTTTTCAGATCTTGACACAAGTATCTGGTAGAAGCGGGCGCAGAGGGGTTGCTGGGAAGACGATACTCCAAACATATTGGCCGGAGGCTAAGCCGATCATAGACGCTAGCCTTCATGACTACCAGGCCTTTTATAATGATGAAATCAAAGAGCGAAAAGAACACGGCTACCCGCCGTTTGAGCGACTGGTGAGAATAATATCCGAAGATGTAAACCAAAATAAAGCATTGGAAAAAATCAATAAAGTGCAAACAGAACTTATTAACAATAAATTATCCTTCATCGGACCTGGTGCTTGTTTCTATGAGAGACTACACAATAAATTTCGTTTTCATATTATTATTAAGGCCAAAAGTCTGCCGGACAGAAAATTGCAGGATATCGCAAAACTTTTCCCCCATCTCACATGGGATGCCGATGCTGTAAATTTGCTATAATAACTCTGGCGACTCTTGAATTATTCATTTTCATTTTTATATAATCAACTATCAAATGACTAATATTCTAAAAACTCCCGACTCCCAACTCCAGACTATTTTAGTCACTGGTGGCGCTGGTTACATCGGTTCGATTACTGTGAAAGAGCTAATAGATAATGGCTATGATGTTGTGGTTTTGGACTCTCTTGAGAGAGGCCACATAGAAGCAGTAGACAAACGTGCCAAACTAGAAATCGTCGACCTCAAAAATATTGAAGACATTGAGACAGTTTTTCTAAAATATAAATTTGATGCTGTGATTGACTTCGCTGCCTATATTGCCGTGGGCGAGTCAATGGAACAACCTCAAAAATATATAGACAACAACGTATTTAATTTTGTTAATCTCATTGAGACGATGCTCCGAAACAATTGTAATTGTCTAATCAAATCTTCGACAGCCTCAGTCTACGGTAATCCCACCGAAAAAGAAGATTTTCCGCTAGACGAGAACTATACCGAAAAAAAGAAGTTTGAAAGCTCAGAGCTTTTGGCCGGTATTTGGAATGAAGAAAAAATTGCGGGAGAACCATTTCTTCAGAAAATTATTGGCTATTTCGAAAAAAGATTGCCAGAAAAATTGAGATTATCTGAAGCCGATATCGAAAAACTTCGGATTTCCACCTCTGTATACGGTCTCACCAAGATGCTTGACGAAATTATTATGAAAAAGTATGATGATATGTCCGGTTTGAAGTATATCACTCTGAGATATTTCAACGTAGCCGGAGCCGCTATCAACGGCGAGATGGGCCAAGTATGCGAAAACCCAAGTCATATTTTTGCTAACGCAATTTTCAATTTGCTTGGGAAAAATAAGGAGCTGACTATCTTCGGTAATGACTATGAAACAAAAGATGGTACCGGTATCAGAGATTATATTCACGTCTTGGATCTAGCCTCTGGCCATATATCAGCTCTTCGCTATTTGCTGGAAACAAATAAATCAAATACGATCAACTTAGGAACGGGTCAAGGGTACTCTGTCCTGGAGGTGATAAAATCAATTGAGTCAGCCAGCGGGAAAAAGGTTAATTATTCTTTTGGCCCGAAGCGCTCTGGCGACGTGGCCGAAGTTTTCGCCAACCCAAGTAAGGCTGACAAGCTGCTAGGGTGGAAAGCAAAATATTCATTATCGGATATGGCCGAAACGGACTGGAAATGGCATTCAAGCCATTTAGAAGGATACAAAAGTAATAAGGAGAAAGCATGAAGTTAGATATTCTTAGAAACGGATCACCTGTACTTCGTACTCCCACCGAGGAAGTGACCGATTTTGATATGGAATTGCAAAAAACAGTTGATGATATGATTGAGACGATGCGAAGCGCCAATGGAATTGGTTTGGCAGCCCCACAAATTGGCACTTCAAAAAAATTGCTAGTCTGTGAGTTCGCGGGCGACGAAGAAAGTAAAATGCC
>CAZGJE010000051.1:0-2619 GCA_964526355.1 uncultured Candidatus Saccharibacteria bacterium | reverse complement strand
AGCTGTGCCGCTCACCGTTCTCTGTAACCCTGAGATTGTTCAATCATCCAAAAAAAAAAAAAACATGGTTGAAGGTTGCCTTTCTTTCCCCGGCATGGAGCTAATAGTGAAAAGACCAAAGAAAATAACGGTCAAGGGTTTTGATAGATATGGTAAACCAATCGAGATCGAAGCAGACAATCTATATGCCAGAGTATTGCAACATGAGATCGACCATCTGAACTGCACCCTGCTTGTCGACCACCTGGAAGAAGTCGACGTCATATTTATCGGGACAGGAACTCTCGGCGTTCCTGCACTCAAAGCGTTAGCGACCGACCCACAGTATCGCATCCGTCTGGTCATCACAGGTGAGAATATTGCTGTCTCTCGAACTCATACTGATAATATGAATCCGATCGAGGAAACCGCCAAACAATACAAACTCCCTATCCTCAAGACCAAGAATATTAAGGATCCAGAGGTTGTAGCAAAAATTAAATCTCTCAAGCCAAAAGTTGGTATTATGGCCGATTTTGGTCAAATTATCAGCGAAGAAATCTTGGCGATCCCAGAGTTTGGTATCATCAATATCCATCCTTCTCTCCTTCCGCGATATCGTGGCCCTTCCCCGATTCAGCAACCAATTTTGGACGGGGTCAAGACCACAGGCGTAAGTCTGATCCTTACCTCGAAGGCGATGGATGCTGGAGATATTATTTCTCAGACCATCGTAAAGCTCCAAGGATCTGAGACTTCAACGATTTTAAAAAATTTCCTGGCTGAAGTCGGAGCTACTCAATTGTTGAACTCGCTTCCATATTATATTGCTGGAGATCTGAAACCGGAACCACAAAGCGAGAAAAAAGTGAGCTATACTCGCCTGTTCAAAAAAGAGGATGGTCTGGTGACAGAGACAAGTCCATTAGTAGAAATTGAGCGTAAAATTCGGGCTTTTGACTCATGGCCGAAAGTATATACCATAGTCGACAACAAACGAGTACAGTTGCTCGCCTCTCACTTCGATAAAGAGGGTCATTTCTCAATTGACCGAGTCAAACCAGAAGGTAAAAGCGATATGAGCTACGAAGACTTTCTCAGAGGTTACCATACCGAAATCAAGCTAACCGATTCGCGTTGACATAAGGACGTAATTTTGTTATTCTAATCAGAGAAATTTAAGTTTTTTAGGAAAAAAATGTTGAAAATCAGACTTACCAGAGTCGGCAAAAAGAATAGTCCGGCTTACCGTGTAGTAGTCGCAGAGCAGAAAAAAGCTGTTCAGCGCAAATTTATCGAAATTTTGGGTAATTACAACCCAGTCCTCAAACCAAAACAGCTTGTCATCGACAAAGAGAGAGCACTTTTTTGGATCAGCCAGGGTGCTCAGCCTTCCGATACCGTCAACAATTTGATGGTTGATCTTGGTATTTTGTCCAAAGACAAGAAGATCAAAAAGGTTTTTGGTAAAGCCACAAAGAGAAAAGATGAGGGCAAAGAGCCAGAAGCTCCTAAGGCAGAGGAAGCAGTTGTCGCAGCCGAAAGCGCAGAAGATGCAGTTGCTGAGTCTCCTGCAGAAGAAGCAAAATCAGAAGAGCCAGCGACTGAGGAGACTCCTGTCGAGGAAGCACCCGCTGAAGCTCCTGTTGAAGAATCTGCTGAAGATTCTGTTGAAAAATAAACAAACTTTCCGTACAATAGAGCCATTAAGTAATTTTTTTACACTGAAACCCGTGTAGAAAGGAAAATGTGGAAGCAGATCAGAAATTTGTTGAAGATCTAGTCAAATCAATCGTCGAAAACCCAGGAGACGTTAGCACTGAGAGAACGATCGACGAAAGAGGCGTCCTTATCAAACTCAATGTCAATCCTGAAGACATGGGAAAAATTATTGGCAAAGAGGGCAAAACTGCCAAGGCTATCAGAACATTGCTTCGCGTATTCGGTGCCAAATCAAACTCAAGATTGAACTTGAAAATTGTTGAGCCAGAAGGATCAGAGAGGCCAGAGAGATCAGAAATCGCAAGTGATGATGATCAGGATGACTCAAACGACGCCACCAAAAATGCCCTTGACGACGTTCCAAACGACGTATTGGCCTAATCAAAAATTGAATTTTATAAGAGTCGCCACAACTCTTATCATCCCAAAGATGATTTGATGTGGCGATTTTCTTTATCAAGACAAATAGCTAATAAACTAATGGAGCAAATGACTAATAATCCGCTTAATTCGCATATTTGTCATTCGTATTGAATATGAAATTTGACATTATTACACTGTTCCCTGAAATGTTCGTCGGCCCCTTCTCGGAGTCAATTTTGAAGAAGGCTCAGAACAAGGATCTGATCAAAATTAGTTTCCACAATCTACGAAATTGGGCCACCGACGCCCACGGTACTGTCGATGATACTCCATACGGCGGCGGCGCAGGGATGGTATTGAAGGTAGATGTAATGGACAAAGCGCTGCAAGAAGTCAGGGGCAGAGGGGCAGAGGGACAGAGGGACAGAGTAGTATTGCTTAGCCCCAAAGGCAGACGACTCAATCAAGATATTGTAAAGGATCTAGCTCAATATGACCGTCTAATCCTGCTCTGCGGGCATTATGAGGAGTTTGATGAGAGAATACGGGAGAATC
>CAZGJE010000050.1:514-6255 GCA_964526355.1 uncultured Candidatus Saccharibacteria bacterium | reverse complement strand
AGAGTTTACGGCGGAGGGTGATCAGTTGGACGCCTCTTTCTCTCCTGACTCCAACAAAGTACTTTTCTCGACATATTCCAAGGATGCTAATAGCTCGATCCCAGGAACTCTATCGGTGATGGACAAGGATGGCAACAACTTAAGGAACCTCAATTTGCGAGCAGATTTATCCAAGGTTGTCTGGGCCAAAGATTCCAAGCATATCATCGTCTCTACCTTCGACCCAGAGCTCAAGCATGATGAAATCTTTCGTTTCAATACAGAAACGGGCGAGAAGGATGGCTTCATCCTGCGAAATCTTGGGGATATCATGGTCAATAATATCGTTTTGTCTGACGACGAAAAGATGGTAATATATGAGACAAAGGATGGTGTTTTTGCAGTCAAAGTGAATTAGAGAACAAGTGGCAGAGAGGAAGGGAGGCGGAGAGGCAGAAGAATGATCATTTTCATTACCACTCCGACCCTCCGACACTCCGTCTCTTAGCTGGAGGGGTATTGGCTATTGGTAATGACATACGGAAGAAGGGCCCTCAACCAAATCAGGCGAGACCGACTGGTAATTTTGGTGTTCGTAAAAATCCAATTTTTAATAGTCGCAGACCTCAAGTTCCCAAGGCTGTTCCATATGGTCAAGACGTCTCTGGCGACGAGAGGGCCGTCGAGCCGGTCTATGATGATATCTCCCCTGACCTGGCCAGCATGTCAAGCCCAACTAGCCCGAGCCAACCTCAAAATGAGGAAGGTTTTGGTTTTGACTTAAATACCCTCCCTCCGATGGAAGAAGATGAAGAAGAGGACGAAGGTGTCGATTCTGGAGAGCAAGCGGAGAGACCCAAAGACAATTCAGAGTCAAGGAAACTGCAGGAAGAAACGCTCCGAAAATCTCGCGAGGAGGAAGCCAAACGCTTAGCTACACAACAAAAAAGATCAGATATCAAGCAACCGGACCAGGACCAAACTTCGCAACAGGGACATCAAAACCAGGACGACACTAAGTCTGGGCAGCAGAGGAATCCATACGATGAGCCTGAAGTTTATCCAGACACAAACGAAGATGATGATTCGGGCGAGGTTGACGAAGGAGATCGGGAATTGGCTGAACAGGGAAGAGAAGAATCTCAAGCTGGAAATTCCAAGTCAGCGGTCAAGGACCAGGCCACTGACAAGGCCAAGGACGCCGTCAAGAAAGAGGCGGGAGCTGCAGTCAAGAGCGGCGCCAAAGCAGCAGGGAAGGCCGTCAGCGCGGCTGGTAAAGCGGCGGGGAAGGCGATACTGCAGCTGTACACAAACCCAGGAACGGCTCCATGGGCTTGGGGTATTACCGCAGCGATTATTGCTATTATCCTTATCGTTATCCTTATCGCCTCATACCTAAGTGGTGGCAAGAAGCAAAGTGCACTCAAAGGAACGGGCGGGCCAGTCATTGAGACCAGGCCGATCTCCGACGATGACGCTCTGACAAAACTGTTGATGCTTACTGGTGATGCTACTGTCCAAACCGAAGTTTCCAAAGAGAAAACAACCCAGATAATTGCAGCCCTTGATGTTGCTATCAATGACCCGAATATCGCTGGATTTACCGTGCCAGATCCTATCCCCGCCAAGGGGTGGTTTCCTGGTGATCAGTACCACACCATCCCCCTGAGGGATGCTCTTGAAGCAGTCAAGGCCAAATTTGTAGCGGCCGAGAAAATCTCGGACGTCAATCAGAGAAAGACAGACTTGTTAGCGGCAGTGAAGGCTTTGCAGGCCATATCCACGAAGCTAAATCCCTGGTGCTCTCAGGTTCGGTCATCTTCATTCTTCAATGTAGCCCAAAATAACGACAAGGCTGGTCTCTTGACCGGATGGTTTGTGCGCAAGGATGGAGCCAAGGTTCCTATTGATAATACAATGTGCCAATTCCTACTCTTCGTCGAGCAGAGCAAAGAAGATTCTCTGCTCAAGGATAATGGCGTGAATATTTTGCAATTATCTTCAATCGTTGGCAATCACACTATCTATGTTTCCGATGATATGAACAGCAAAAACAGGGCCATAAATGCTCAATATAGTAATATCTGCGCGAGATGCGAAAAGTCGCACACTGCCGAATGTGATCAGAAATACAAGATTGCAGCTGGTGAATTCACCTGTCAGATGTCCCAGCACCCGGTTGGGAGAGGTCTTGATATTGGCAATCTGGATGTCGATACGGCTGCCGCCAGACAAAGAACAGAGGCTTTCGGCCATTGGGTGATTAAGAAACTGCCAGAGTTGACTGCCAAAAAAATATTAATACATCAATTAGTACTTGATGATGAGGAGTGGGTGCGTGACAACGTGGACAAAACGGGCGGGAAGATGCTGAACGTTCCCGGTCACAAGGACCACACCCATATTGGTTTCGGCGATATCAAATAACACAAGCAGAGGGATGTTAAAAAACTTTTTACAAAAATTTGTAGTTGCTCTGATAGCACTAGTTTTGGTGATCAATCCATATATTGATTTGATCCCTACTGATTATTTTCAGAGCAAGGCCAAAGCAGCCGAAAGTACTATTCCCGATCCCGAACTTGCTCAGATTGCTGCGAGCGATGGTGACTACGAAGATGTTGCGGACAGCGAATATATTCCTCAATTCGCCCAATCCCAGATACCGGATCCGGTCAAGAACGCATTTTCGATGGTAGTCTCTACCAACTCTGAAACGTTTTCTGATCTCACAGACACGTCGACTATCCTTGGAGATTTGGGCGATGCCAAGATTATCCTGACCCAGACTGACCTCGACGCGATCAAGGCATTGCGTTGTATGAAGAACTTGCTTCCGCCATTTGCCGAGAACATGAAGAAGCTCTTCGAGTTCACAATCCCACGGGCAGTGATCAACTCGAATGACAAATACAAAGGCTATCCTCCCCAAGAAGATATCGTAAACGCAGTTTTCGAGGAAATGAAGCAGTCAACCCCGAGATTTTCGACAGAGGAGGAGTATCTTTCTTACCTAAAGTATGGTATCTATACCGATTCACAATCGGTCACGACTCTGAACAAAGAGAAATTCAATGACTATGTCAATTCGGCCAAAGCGTACTATGGCGACGAGAGACTCAAGGAGGACTGGATCGATCAGATAGATAGTCTTGCTGACCAGACGACGCTCGACACTGATATCAATACTCTAGCGTGTGTCACTAGAATCACTGACGCCGATCAGCTCATGGCCCTGATCCGAGAGAGTAAGACAGACCCTACCAAGAAGGAATATCTTCAAGAGCGCATCAACGAAAGTCTCGATGGCCTCAAGATTGATATCAGGGCGGTTAAGGCCCTGATCTACTTAGTCACCCCCAAGAATTTGGGCGGCGCTGGCCACTGGCGGCTTCGGGTCAAGAAATTCCTCCAGACTGGCAGAAAATCAGGGGAGTCGGACGCTCTCATTATGGGTACCCCCAAGACCGTCTCTTGCGACCCCGCGCTCTCTGCGGCGGAGTGTGGCATGGCCCAATACCAGCCGGGAGAAGCGACGATAGAGGATCAGGATGGTAGTGCTTATACCGCCTATTTGGAGACTATGAATGATGGTGAGAATAATGATTCTGTCCATCAACAAGGACAGGCCATCGACATTTCCGAAATAGACGATATTCGCTGTACTACAGTAAAGGAGAAGAAGAGCTGGGGCAATGTCAGACGTACTTATACTCCAGATACTATCAAACCGGTCAAGCTGGCCTGGCAAACGACTGAGGGCTTCAACAAATCACAGGGTAGCAACGATTTTGATATGATGTCGCTGATCAAATCTATGGCAACCTCTGACGTTATCGACTTCTTGGGATCCGTCAATGGCACTGACATGACAGATTACGAAGGCGATCTTACCAGGGCAAGCTTCAATGATCTGGTTGATATCGTAGGTAAATCTCTGATGACAGAAATCCTGGCCTCCCCTGATCACAATCTCAAGGGTTTTAGTAGCGACAACACTCTCCGAAATCTGGGTGGGATGTATATCGCCGATTACCTAGGGATCGATCGCAAGCTTTTCACTGACAAGCATATCAATACGCCAGCCGATCTCTTCTACGAAATAGGACGAGGCGCAATCGAGACTAGGATGAAACTGCCATTAAGCTCTCTTGACACTCCCAACCCCACTCTTCCGCTTTATTCCACTTTGGTCCAGGTCGGTACTCGAAAATTAGAATACGAATTGGGCCTGGCCAACGGTGATCTTGCTCGTCTCGACCCCGAATCTGCTTCAAGCATCTATATTGGCGCTCGT
The DNA here is from genome assembly GCA_964526355.1 of uncultured Candidatus Saccharibacteria bacterium. GTDB lineage: Bacteria > Patescibacteriota > UBA1384 > XYA2-FULL-43-10 > 1-14-0-10-43-13 > JBAZBD01. Next base: position 1,979 of record CAZGJE010000050.1, on the reverse strand, counting down.
GTCATTGAGGACACAATAAACTTCAAGAAGTTTTCGTGGCCTGAGCAGGATACACCCTACTCCAAATTTGCCAGTACTGCTGACAATTTGAATTGGTTTGATGTACTTCAGCTCAGTCCAGAGACTATAGACACCAAGCTTCATCTGAAATCAGGTGTGACCAAGGCTCTAGTCAAAGGCAAGAGGATGACGGCCGCAGAATATGACAAATTGTTGCAACAGCCAGAAGGTACGACAGTTATCCCGATGACAATGACCTCAGATCTCTATGCTAGTATTGTCGGCCAAGTTAGACTCAACGAAACCACCTTCGGCTTTCAGTATTTTGCCTCCAATGACGCAGCCTATTCACTACCATCTGGTCTATGGGGAGAATTAATCAAATTTGACCCCAACACTTTCTCTCAGAGCTTATCCGAAGTAGGTATATATACACTTTCTAGATTACTCGGCGAGGATGACGCCGCTCCGCTTCCCAAACTGGAAGACGGAGATAAGGTCCAAAGTATAGAGGTCTACGAATATGGCCAAAAGGTAACATATGAGCCCAACGATGGTAATTTCGGCCGTTATATTTTCAGGAGCTGGATCAGAGACAATCTGACGAAATATGGGAAAGAGGCATGCCAAGCTCCGATTCGCCCGATTGATTTTGATGTTTCTTTCGACAAGGACGGCAATGCCCTTGCGTCAGACCCAGAGAGCATACTCAAGGTCGAGGCACAGTTTGGTACTAATTTATTCAAACCGGTGGAAACAACTCTCTCCTACCAGGTCACATATACTCACACCGACCCGGGTGTTGATGGGGGCCCAAAAACTATTACCAAAGATATAGCGGAAATTAGGGCAATCTCAGAGGAAAAGGCTAGCAAATACGGATTCTTTACTCGCGATATGCAGAGAATCCTTGGTTGCTCTAGCTCAAACGGCCGACAAGTCTATGAGAGAATTGGGTCAGAGCTTCTATACACCGCTCTGATCAATCAGGCGCTTAGTGAATCAGAGCGAGCCAAGATAGATATGGCAGATACAGACCCTACTATCCACGTTGCCAACAAAGAGATTAACTTCTATATCCAACGTATATTTTATGCCAAGAAGCTGATAGGACTTATTGACAGCCAATACGGATCTATCGTGACTGAGGGCAAGGATGACATCAAGTCACTGATGGACCAGTCCCTTGGCTCTTACAATACAATCAAGGGGGTGTATGGCGATCTTACCAAGCTCGAGATATTCTCAATCAGTCGGATAGCCGCGACCGCTTCTCAGGTTATGAACGATGTAGACACGATGAAGAAACAAGTAGAAGATTGGAAGGAATACATGCGTGAGAGGCGGGCTGATCTCCTTAATGATGTCAAAGCCGTCAATCAGCTTGTCTACTACGTCAACGAGCTCTGGACCACTATTGCTGAGATGGAACGTGGCAAAGCAATCAACGGAGTGGAAAGAATCA
>CAZGJE010000050.1:0-504 GCA_964526355.1 uncultured Candidatus Saccharibacteria bacterium | reverse complement strand
TGGTTCTTTCTAATGAATACAATTTGGTAAAGTAAGAATCAAATTCCAACAAATAGATTCAACCCCTCTTCAGGAAGTTGTAAACCAGGATAGACGCCAGCAGGCCAAAGAGCAATCAGACAAGAGCAAGAAGAAGGGACTGTCTGCTTGGCAGGTCGCCCAAATGATGTTTGACTGGATAGCTGGCACGATTACCTCCTCTGAGCTCTTCTATCGTCTTGGAGCGAACTCGGTTGAGGCGAATGTCGGTCTGCCGCCCAATAGTCTGGTTTATTTGGTTCGTAATTATCAGCAAAATGGTGTTGTCGGTCTTGACGCCTTCTACCAATCCGTCGGCCAGGCGAGGATCGAGGAGAATTTTGGTATGCCAGCCTTTTATTTCCAGGGTACATTCACCGCTACGGCCAAGCCAAATTTCCAGGGAGATTTGAGAGCGGTGTATACCATGATCGCAAACGATCCGATTCTCAAAGGTGACTATTCTGACCTCTCGGCCATGACTGA
>CAZGJE010000049.1:0-6299 GCA_964526355.1 uncultured Candidatus Saccharibacteria bacterium | reverse complement strand
TTGCCAGTTCGTGGTCAACAGACCAAGACAAACGCCCGAACAAAACGTGGTAAGAAAGTCACTATGGGTTCTGGACGTAGAGCAGTAGAAAAGAAATAAATAACGAATTAATATTGTTATGCCAAAAGAAGCAAAAAAAGCAGATAAGAAAGTAGTCAAGAAGGTCGCCAAGAAAAAAGCGCCAGTGTATTCTGGTAGCATTTACATCCAATCCACCTTCAACAACACCATAGTCACAGTTACTGACGAAAATGGTGGAGTAATCGCTTGGTCAACCGCTGGAGCCTTAGGTTTCCGTGGTGCCAAGAAGTCTACTCCTTACGCTGCTCAACTTGCCATCGCAAATGCTCTTGAAAAAGCAAAAGCTCGGGGCTTCCACAAGGCGAATGTTTTTGTCTCTGGGGTTGGACCTGGTCGTGATGCAGCTGTTAGAGCATTGGCCAATGCCAATATCGAAGCTTCAGTAATCAAAGATACTACTCCGCTTGCACACAATGGTTGCCGAGCGAAGAAGCCACGTAGAGTTTAATAGTAAATAAGTTTTTGGAAGATATTTATGGAGACAGCCTGCAAAAAATGCCGTCGTGAGGGAGTCAAGCTCATCTTAAAAGGTGAGAGATGTTTGTCGAACAAATGTGCTATTGTCAAACGTCCTTATGCTCCTGGCTCTTCTGGACAGGGTTTCAAAGGTAAAATGAGTGAATACGGCAAACAACTTCGTGAGAAGCAGAAAGCAAAGCGTATTTATAATATCAACGAAACTCAATTCAAAAACTACGTTACAAAAGCCAATAACATGATCGGCAACAAGACCGAGAATCTAATGCAGTTGCTCGAAACCCGTGTAGACAACGTTATTCTTCGCGCTGGTTTTGCCCCTTCTCACTCCAAAGCTAGACAGTGCATTTCTCATGGTCTTTTCACACTAAACGGTCATCCTATTTATACTCCATCCATTCAAGTTCAAATTGGTGATATTATTGCTCCAAAGAAAAAGGAAGCATACGCTGAAATTTCTCTAAATACCGCTCTCTCTTGGCTTGATGCTGACACCAAAAAAATGACAGCGACTATCCGCCACCTGCCAGCTCGAGAAGAAATCGACACACCTATCAACGAAAGCTTAATTATTGAGTACTACTCTAGATAATTTTAAGGGAGAAATAACAATGGAAAAAATCAGCTTGCCAAAAATAACAGAAGAAAAACTGGGTGATAATCACTCCAAGTTTGTGATCGAGCCACTTTATCCTGGCTACGGCGCAACTATTGGTAATTCAATCCGCCGAGTCTTACTCTCTTCCATCACTGGAGCTGCTGCTACTTCTTTCAAAATCGAAGGCGCATCACACGAGTTTACGGCTGTTCCACATGCCAAAGAAGATGTTATTGAGATCATGATGAATTTGAAGGGCGTTTCCTTCCGTTCTTTCAGCGATGAGCCAGTAGTGATCGAGCTTTCAAAGAAGGGCCCAGCTGTAGTTACAGCAAAAGATTTCAAGGCCAATAGCAATATCGAAATCATCAATCCAGACGCTCAGATTGTTACTTTGGATAAGGGCGCCAATTTCGAGATGGAAGTTACCATCGAGAAGGACCGTGGTTTCCGTGCAGTACATATTGGGACCGGTGAAAAAGGTGAGATCGGGCAAATCGGAATTGATGCACTTTTCTCCCCAGTCTTGAGAGTTGCTATGAATATCGAAGATACTCGTGTTGGTATGATGACCAATTATGACAAACTTGTCCTAGAAGTCATCACCAATGGCACAGTTCTTCCTTTCCAGGCCCTCAAGGAAGCATCTACGGTTTTGATTGATCATTTTAGCTCAATTCTTATCGAAGGTGATGCTCCAGAGGAAATCGTAGAAGCCGATGCAGAGATTTCTGCACCTGTCGAAGAAATCGCTGCCCTTGACGGTGAAGTAGACAACAAGACAAAAGTTGAAGACTTAAACCTTTCATCTCGCACTCTCAACGCTTTACTCAACTCTGGCATCAAAACTGTTGGTGGTTTGAAAAAACTATCCCAATTGAAGCTAGAAGAGGTCAAAGGCCTCGGCAAAAAGGGCGTCGAAGAGATTTTAATGATACTTGGTTAATATAAATCAGAGAAACAGATATGAGAAAGTTTGGAAGAAAAACAGATCACCGCAATCATCTAATCAGAAACCTGGCTACCTCTTTGGTGTTGTATGAAACAATCGACACTACTGAAGCCAAGGCCAAAGAAGTGAAATCATACATAGACAAAGTTTTGGCCCGCAACAAAGGTACAGACTTTAATGTGATCAGGAATCTAAACACTATTTTCTTCGACAAAAACGCAGTTAAGAAAATTATCGAAGAGTTAGTTCCTAGATTTGCAGATCGCAAGAGCGGTTTTTGCAAGAGTTACCATCTGAAAAATAGAGTTGGCGACAATTCTAGTATGATGCGCGTAGAGCTTATTGGCAAGAAGACTGTTGTCAAAAAGGACGACAAACCAGATGCTAAGGCCGAAAAAGCTGATAACACCGAAGAGGCTGTTAAGCAAGAGAAAAAAGTTAAAGAAAAAGTGAAGAAATAATGGAAAATACGACTGAAAATAGAGATTGGTACTTTTTCGACGCCGCTGGCCAAACGCTAGGTCGTCTGAGCACCCAAATTGCTGATTTGCTCCGAGGCAAGAACAAGGTTGATTTTCGTCCAAACAAGGACGGTGGCGACTTTGTCGTTGTGGTTAACGCAGACAAATTTGTTCTTACCGGCAAGAAAATGGACCAAAAACGCTACTACAAGCACACTGGCTATCTTGGCAACCTGAAGACTGACACTGTTTCAGACTTGATGACCAAACATCCAGGTGATGTAATTAAGAGAGCGGTTCAGGGAATGCTTCCTCACAACAAACTTCAGGACAAATTCATGGCTCGTCTCAAAATTTACGCTGGCGCCGAGCATCCACACAACAACGCGAAATTTAAGAATAGCTAAATAATCAAATATTATGGTTGAGAAGAAAGAAACTACAACAAAACAATACTGGACAGGCATCGGCCGACGCAAAACCGCTGTCGCTTTTGTCAAAATCACTGGCGAAAAAGAGATTTTGATCAATGCGAAAGCCGCCAAGATGAACGCTGAAATTGATTCGCCATTCGAACTTGTTGGCGAAAAAGGCAAATTTGGCCTTAATGTCAAAGTATCAGGCGGTGGTAAAGTCAGCCAGATTGACGCTATCAGACTTGGTATCGCTCGAGCTCTTGAGAAATTCAACCCAGAATTCAGAACAACACTCAAAAAGGCCGGGCTTCTTACCCGAGATCCTAGAGAGAAAGAGCGCAAAAAGCCAGGTCTCAAACGTGCTCGCAGAGCACCTCAGTGGGCCAAGCGCTAAAAATCAAATATATTCGAACTATATGAAAAACGCTTCAAATATCAGGAAGCGTTTTTTAGTGCTTAATTAATATTGACTAAATAACATAATTATGATATAGTATTAATACTACACGCAAAAGGAGGCCAACATGGCCAAGAATCGCAAGAACCGTGGGCGTTTCGCCCCGGGAGAGTTCAGTGTTGTCATCGAAGGGCGTATGCCCGAAGAGAACCCGTTGCAAGATCTGATGAAGATCATGCTGATGGGTCTCGGTGAACAGCTCGCCGATGCCAACGCGTTTGCGCGCTCCATGGCGCGCGACGCCGCCCGTCCCAAGTCCGAGAGCGGCTGCCACTGCAAGCCGGCGCCGTTCGTGCCGACAGCACCCAAACCGGAGTCCAAGTCCGAGATCGGCTGCTCCGGCTGCCAGGCACCGCTGCTCGACATTTACCGTCACTGTCCGCAGTGCGGTAAGCCCGTCGAACGTCGCAAGAAGGGGGAGACTTTCACAAAACCCGGTCCCAAAGCCGGTGGCCCCGCCAAGCCCCGCCATCACCGCGCCAAAAAGTTGCGCTGCTCCCAATGCGGACTGACGGGTGGCGCCCATACCGAGACCTGCGGGCATGAATTCACAAGGGGGCCTAAGCCCCCGTCCTCGTAGAGAGCATTTCCGGCTCGGGTGCGGATTCAATCGCTTATCAAAATATTGAGCATTGAGCCAATCCCGAGTCCACCCCGAGCTGGAAAAACCAAAAAAATTACACCCAAACGGTATTAGGGTGTTTTTTTGTTTATGTTTTCGTAAGAGTTAGGTGCTCCCATGGCAAATAAGATCGTAATATGATATAAAATTAGTAATGGTTACACAGAGAATGTACAAATTCGATGAATTGATTTTACGAGAACTCTCGATCGCTTTGGCCGAGTTTTTTCCTGAAGAAATTGTTTCGATCACACAGGTCCATACATCAAAGGACCTCTCTTTTGCGAAGGTCTGGGTCAGCTCAGTCAAGGACCCGGAGGGAGTAGTCAGGAAGTTTCAGGCAGGTGCTAAAGATCTGCGCAAAGTCTTGGCGGAGAGGGTAAAGGCGCGAAGAGTGCCCTCTCTCTATTTTGTCTCTGATTTGACCGAGGAGAAAGCGGCTAGAATCGATCAGTTACTCCGGGAGATTTAGGGATGAATACAATACGCAATCTCTTTTTCCTTGTAAGCGCTACAATCTTTGCGCTGGTCTCGACATTGCTAGCGGTCTACAATTATAATCCGTATATCGCCGATAAATCCGTTTTTATCAATTTTTATGCCTCTCTTACTGTCGGCTTGGGAGGGCTGATCGCGATCTTGATTATTGCGGTCAAAACTCGGATCAGCAAAGGTCAATCGAATAACGTATTTTTCTGGCCATCTGTCAGACAAGGACTGATATTTTCAACGGCTGTATCAACACTTCTGTTGCTTCGGGGCATGAAAATATTAGATTATCTGGTTGGTGGATCTGTTGTCATAGTCGTAATACTGCTTGAACTTTTTTTCGAAACGAAGAAGCGCGAGACATAAGAAAATTGGAGAACATATGGACATCAAAGGAAGTTTACATCCCATCACTCAACTTTTGCGAGAAGCGATCTCAAATTTCAGAGATTTAGGGTTTGACGTATATCAGGGGCCAGAAGTCGAGACGGAATGGTACAACTTCGACGCACTCAATATGGCCTCGGATCACCCTGCACGTGACATGCAAGATACTTTCTGGCTTACAAACGGCAAACTGCTCCGTACTCATACCTCGAACGGTCAGGTCCGATATGCCGAGACTCGCAAACCGCCGATCAGAGCAGTTTTCCCCGGTCAAGTTTACCGCAATGAAGCGACTGATTTCAAACATGAAACCAGCATTTATCAGCTCGAAGGCCTTTGTATCGATAAGGATATCAATGTTGGTCACCTTTTTGGCACGTTGGAACAATTTTTCAAGAAGATGTACGGCGAAGAGACTGAGATTCGTTTTCGACCCAGCTTTTTCCCATTCGTCGAGCCGGGATTTGAGGTAGAGGCCAAATACAAGGGCAAATGGATCGAGCTGCTCGGTGCTGGTATGGTACACCCCAAGGTCTTGAAGAACATGAAGATCGACCCCAAGGTCTACTCAGGATTTGCATTTGGTATGGGTATAGATCGACTTGTGATGCTGAAATATGGCATTGAGGACATCCGTAATCTGCGATCTGGTGACCTCAGATTCTTAAAGCAATTCTAATTAATAATAAGAATATATGAAGATACTCAAAAGCTGGCTTCAAAAATACATCAAAGAGATCGGGGAAATGAGCGCCGACGAAATTGCCGAATTGATTCGTCGTGGCGGCATGGAAGTCGAATCAATAGAGTCCGGTCTGGATGACAACGTTGTTGTCGTTGAGATTTTGAATGTCGAGAAGCACCCCAACGCTGACAGATTGAGCTTGGCTGATGTTCAGGACAATGATAGGACCTACAAGATTGTGTGTGGTGCACCAAATATCTCAAGGGGTATGAAAGTCCCGTTGGCCAAAATTGGTGCAGTTTTGCCTGGAGATTTTGTGATCAGGAAAAGTACAATCCGAGGGGTTGAGTCTGAGGGCATGCTCTGCGCTGCAGATGAACTGGGCCTCGGCGACGATCACAGTGGCATCATAGTATTGCCCAAAGAATATGAATTGGGAGAACCACTCAATAAGTACCTCGGCAACGAGACAGTATTTGATATCTCAATTACACCGAATCGAGGAGATCTTCTCTCTCATATTGGCGCTGCGCGTGAACTTGGAGCTATGCTCGGTAAGCAAATTAAGAGGGAGCCAGTATCGGTGTCTAAGAAGGGTAGCGATATTCAGTCAATTCTTTCACTGAAAGTTGAAGAAGAATCAAAATGCCCGCAATATTTCGCGAGAGTAGTCC
>CAZGJE010000048.1:0-6320 GCA_964526355.1 uncultured Candidatus Saccharibacteria bacterium | reverse complement strand
TTGATGGTCAAGCCATCACCACCGACGATGTTACCATCGACGACTGTATTGCTAATAGCCTGTAGGCCATTGGCCCACAAGTAACTAGTCAATTTCTGAGTGGTAGAGCTACCGGCTGGCAAATCTACACGCAAGGTGGTGTGATTTGCAGTCGTGTTGACTACGCCATTATGGTAATAGAACAGCACAGAGACACGGTCGCCAATGTTGGCGTTTACCGGGTCACTCCAACCGCTATCGGTTGTTTTGGCACCGCGGAGCATGTCCACGTCACCTGCCAAATAGTTGAACTTTGGGACGTCAGCACTTTTGACTGGCTTTGCTTCAAACTTTGGAGCTTGAAAAGCTAGCGTCAATGCGAAAAGCGCTGCACCCGTAAGAGCAACTCGCTTGGCGATCTTAATTAACTTTTTCCCTCCGTCTCGAAGAGTAAACATCTTCTTCCTTTCACTTCTAAAGAGCAGGACTTATTAATAAATTTTATTCTGATCTTTAGAGTGATCCCAGATGCAATTGCATACTGGGAGGCACTCGCTCGCTCAATGCGAGGTCGACGGACTTCCGCCCGCACCTACGCCGCCGGGGATGAACCCTGGTTGCGTTTGTGGGACGTTGGATGGGATGGAGCCCGGTGGGTTGGGACATACTATTGTCCCGCCGCTCACCGGGCCGATGGGCTTGTTGGTCGCTCCCGGAGAAGGCTCCGTATTGGGCCCACCGAGTGGATCACAGGGACCGGTAGGGGTCGTTTTGACACTCTGGTGTTGGTATGTAACGTCAACATAGAGCGAACCCTGATAGACCGGACCAGCGACTTGGTATGGGAAACGGGCTTGGTAGCCCGACGGCATTACTACCGTCGTGGTCGTATTAGTGGTATTGGTCGTGTAATTATTGGTCACGACCTCCTCCTTTACGACCGGTTGCACCGGAGTCGGCATCGGCACGGGGGCCAGATGCACAACTTCTGCCGGTTTTAAGGCCGGTAGGACAGGCAGCTCCGCGGGCATGCGGATGATCACGGGTGGTGGAGCAGGCAGGGTCTTGGTCACGGTGATCGTGACCGGAGCTGGTATCCATTCGTAGAACACGATACCAGACGGTATAGGATTTCCGCAACGGACGAACCGTTCTGCCTGCCAAGTCTCCACGACCCAGTTCTTCCCGTCTAGCGTGATATTTCGACGTTCGCCGAGTTTACGCGCCTCTACGGGCTCGCCGACTCGGAACTTGAGCCAAATCGGCTTTCCCCCACTTCGACCTACGGTCGATGCGGGATAATAGTCGATGGTTTCGCCGTTCCGGCCGAGGGGGGTCAAGACTTTCTCGGCGTAGCCTGGTCGGATCCCTTCCGGGCCCAGACCGCGCTCGAGCACCGGGTCAGTATGCATAAATGCATCTGCCCACGGCAACTTGTCCGTGTCCCGGCCTTGTGACAGTACCGGGAGCATCAGGAGCACGATGGCCCCGATTACCAGTAACACTCGGATCATCGTACACCTCCTTGATCCACGGGAACGACCAGGATTTTACCCTGGATCAGATTACTCGGGTTGATCGTGGCGAACTGCCAGGCATTGGAGCTCGGCAGTCGGAAGCCAACTTTGAACGGTTCTTTGATGCCCGTGTAACGGGCAACACCGATCCGCATTCGGTAGGCTTCGGATCCGGGGAGCATAAATACCTCACGGTATTTTTCTTCCACGGGGGCCCAGATCATGCGAGCTTGCCACGTACCGTCTGGTTGCAGACAGAGGAGAATCACATCATTGACGATGTCGAGCCCTGCTGTTGTTTCCACGACGGACGGGCCTCGGTAATTCTTCACGAACGCTACCGAGATGACCGGAAAGGCCGATTCCAGACGGACAATCCTACTTTCGTGGTTGTTCACCACGTCAGCAAGCTTGGCGTCGTTGGCGGTCAGTGCGGCCAGTGAGTCCTCGATCCTGACGACCGGGGTTGTTGGCGGGTTTAAATTCGCCGGAGCCGGTTGGTCGCGAGGTGCGGGAGTGAACGCTGTTGGCGGGGTCTGCGCCGGAGCATCCGGTACACTCCGTTCCGGGCCCTGTTGGGTCGGAGGAACGTTGAGCGTTGGGGGCGCCGTCGGCAAATTGCCAGCAGGTGCGTCATTGCGAGGTGCACCACCCATGTTCGTGTTCGGCGCCGGCGGGGTCGTGATTGCGACCGGTTGGCGGACGATTCCGAATTGGATGATGTCGACCAGGTCGGTCGACGGTGCGTACTTTACGGTTGTGATGATCGGCAGCGGCAGAATTTTCAGGGTAAGCCACCCGGTATCAACACGACTTTCGGTACGGACACCCTTCGGGTCGAAGGCGTAAAACGCTACTTGGTACGATCCCGGAGTCATCTGATCGAGCGCTACATCTAGAGAATGGCGTAGGCCATCGCTCATGTTTAGCTCGAACAGTTGTGCGCTCTTAGGGAACTGCCAGACGCCTTTCTTGTCCTTTGTGGGTTTCAGGTCAGCATTTAGGTCACCGAAGACGGCGACCAGCTTGTCGACCTTCTTCCCGTTGTTGGTGAGGCCATTGCCGTAAAGGCGCAGAACCACACCGCGGTCATTATAGAGACGGCCAAGTGAAGAACCGCTGCGATCGACTGATTGGCGGAACACTAGGGAACCGTCAGCAGCCGTATCGAACAGGTCCACCTGGACGTTCCCGACCGGGACGGTTTTGGTCGAGCTCTGCTGGAAGATTGGCGGGGCGATCCCGACCGAGACGCCAGAGAGTGCCACGGCCGAAGCCGGGGTTGTGAAGTACAGGCTGGCTACTATGGCCAGCACGATTGCGAAGCTCTTAAGTGCCAGCTTCTTCATGATCATACCCTCCTCAGGATAGATTGGTGTGTGCTACACGTAAGGTCTGAATTTCCTTGGCGTGCAATAAATGGTTTTCACCACAATATCGCCATCCAAGGGGTGACTGGTTTGTTACATTGCTATGTTGCCCTGATTTTGTAACACCATACTCCCTTTCTCTGCAAGTCCACTTGCTCGAAACTTCGTAAGTTGTCTTGCTTCGGAAGATCCAACCAGGAAGAGGGCGAGAACGTCAGAAGTTAATTGAGCTAGGTCCATGTGTTTTAAAGGACCCACAAATGCTTATTAACTTATATATCTGCGTTCTAGTGTCCCCAAATCCCAGTCGAATCCCCAGAAACAAAAAACAAGGATAGATATTGGACTCTTAGTCCATGCCCTTCCTTGTTTGCCAGACCTGATTCAATCGGCCTGAACATATGTAACTCTATCACTATTTTATATTTTTGTCAAGTGGTTGTGCTCAGATCTGCCAAAAGATTCGCCACATCATCATAGGACTCAATCGAAACTGCTTCCTTTCTGAGGTCCTTCGCTCCGGGGAACCCTCTCAAATAGAACAATAAGTGCTTGCGAAATTCAACGATCCCGTGCTCGCCTTTTCTTTCAAATGACAATTTAGCGTGTCTCAGAGCTATATTTTTCAACTTTTCTTGGGTAATTTCATCATCTGAAAAGATCCAGGGCTTCCCTATCGCTGCTCTCCCAATAGAGTAGCCATCCAATGAGTTTGGAGTTAGCAGTTTGGAGTTAGGAGTATTTGCCCCAGACTCCATGCTCCCAGCTCCCTGCCCGCAGTGCCCGGAGCACAGCTCCTGCAGACGGGCCGACTTAAGGTCTCCGTTTCCTATCACAACGCATCTGTCGCCAAGTATTTTCTTGACCTCAAAAATATTATCCCACCGAGCTTTGCCCTTAAATCCGTCTTTATATGTGCGTCCGTGAATCATAATGGCGCTAATTCCGGCTTTGACCAATTCCGGCGCGAATTCAAGTATCTGATCATCATCGCTCCAGCCGAGTCTAGTCTTGACTGAGACTGGCAAATTGGTATTTTCCTTGACCGCTCGGACAATTTCACAAGCCAGAGCAGGATTTTTGAGCAAGGCCGCCCCATGATCGCTACCGACCACTTTACGCGCCGGGCAGCCCATGTTGATATCGATACCGTCAGGCTTGAGGTTTTCGCTGATCCACTTGGCGGCATATGCGAATTTCTCAGGGAATTTGCCGAAGAGCTGGATTATGATCGGTCGCTCCTCCTCTGAGAATTTCAACATCTGTAGGGTTTCGTCTTTGCCTTTAGTTGACTGCCACTCGCCTTTTTCATCTTTGAACCAGTGCTTCGCCGTGTGGAAAATCGCGTCGGCAGAGATAAGTTCAGTCATCACCAAATCAGCGCCAATCTCGCGACAGAGCTGACGAAAGGCCGAATCAGTATACCCTGCCATCGGCGCCAATATTTTGATCGGCTTGTCTAATTTTTGCCAAATATTATTTTGGGCTGATTGAGTACTCATTATCAGGTTTATCTTCAATTATATATCCGCTTTCCAAAATCTTATCCCTGAGTTCATCTGACTTAGCAAAATTTTTGGCATCGCGTGCGACTTTTCTCTCTTCTGCAATTTTGATCACAGTAGCAGGTATCTCATAAGTTTTATTTTCCAATAGGCTAAGGCCGAAAACTTTGTCCATCTCTGCAATTGTGGCGTTTTTGTCTGCCTGAGAAACCTTTTCGTCCCGCATCAATTCCCAAAGAACCGCCATCGCCTCTGGGGTGTTTAGATCGTCAGAAATCTTTTCATTAAATCTGCTTAGGTAAACTCCCTCCCTCTGACCCTCCGCCTCTCCGCCGCTGATTTGCAAAGCAATTCTGTTTAGTCGCTCTCGCGCATTTTTGGCAGCTTCCAGACCCTCCCAGGTGAAATTTAGCTTGGAACGATAATGAGCAGCAAGGACGAAATAACGGAAATCGAGCGGAGAGAAACCCTTTGCCACGATATCGTCAAGAGTATAAAAGTTATTGAGACTCTTGCTCATCTTCTTACCGTCAACCATCAAGTGCTCGTTGTGAACCCAGAAGTTTACAAACTTCTTGCCAGTTTTGGCCTCCGACTGAGCAATCTCATTTTCGTGGTGTGGAAATATCAAATCAACGCCGCCAGCGTGAATATCAATTGTATCTCCAAGAACATCGCCGGCCATGACCGAGCACTCCAGATGCCAGCCTGGACGACCCTTGCCTAGGCTCGTATCCCAAAATATTTCGCCGTCTTTTTCAGACCATGCCTTCCAGAGCACAAAGTCAGCCGGGTCCTCCTTCTCATATTCATCCTGAGCGACTCGTGCTCCGCTTTTGATCCCCTCTTTGTCAAGTTTTGATAATTGACCATAATCTTTGAACTTAGTAATTGAAAAATAGGTTGAGCCATCGTCTGCTTTATAGGCATAACCGTTGGAGACGAGAGACTCAACAAAAGTAACCATCTTATCAATGTATTCCGTAGCACGAGTCACAATATCGGGTTTGATGATATTCAATTCTTTTTCGTCCCGCCAAACCCTATCTTCATATAGCTTTATTAGCTTCTGGAAGGCTTCATTCTCGCCTTCTGATCGCTTGATAGTCTTGTCATCAATATCAGTCAAATTCATTGCGTGAAGAACCTTGTAGCCATCATTGATCAGAGCGCGCTTCAAAAGATCATATGTCAGAAGCGCACGCAAATTTCCAATATGAGCCACATCATATACCGTTGGCCCACAAGTATAGAGTGATACTTTGTCAATGTTGATTGGCTTGAACTCTTCGACTTCGTTGCTCAGTGTATTAAATAATTTCATAATTCCCTACTTATTTATTGATTTTCTTACTTACTCGCTTACTCACTGACTAACTGATTTACTGATTCACTATTTATCCTAGCATAATTTCCCCTCTTATCAATAACAAAAGCCTCCGTTTCCGGAGGCTAATCTTTGTATAGTTTAGATTGCGCTGAGGCCCTCTTCGCTTTCGTCGCCCCATGTTGCAATAGTAGGATCGTCGTCGAGTTCGCTCATTCCTACAGTTTTCGGAGAGAATTCATCGTCCTCGTTGTCTTTCTCGAGGTCATCGATAGCCATGAGCGGGATTCCACACTCCGGACATGTAATTGGTTCGTTCCGTTCTATCCCACAGTAGTTTGGGCAATAATAAGTGCTTTCCTTCCTCATGCTCCCTCTTTTTTTGTTTTAATTTTCTGATACCTGAGATGGATTGTAGCTATGCCTTAGAAGAAAAGTCAATAATAGTTATCCACCAAGTTAAATTATCAATTTACAATTACAAATTCTCAATTAATTATCTCGAAGAGATCTGGCCTAAACCCCTACTTCCAACTTCAGACTATTTTAGTAGTCTCTCCGTCCTTCGATAGATCTTTTCAACGTGACTTCATCTGCATACTCAAGATCACCGCCAACTGGT
>CAZGJE010000047.1:3243-6434 GCA_964526355.1 uncultured Candidatus Saccharibacteria bacterium | reverse complement strand
CCACTTTGCCACGCGTTGCGAAAAGGTAGATCAACCCAACGACAGAGCCAGAGAAGAATGAAAAAAACATCGCTAGTAATACTCCAGGAAAACCAGACAGAAGCCCGAGGATAATCCCTATCTTAATATCTCCAGCCCCCATCCACTTCTCCTTGGACATATAGACAAGTGCGGCCAGAAATCCTCCAGCGATCAGCGCCCCTTCAAGCATTCGGGCCACCGGCTGACCCGCAATGAAATAAAAGGTTCCCAAAGAGAGAATCAAAGCTGCCCAGACAAACGCTTCTGGCACTGTCTGCGTACGAAGATCATAGACAAATACCACTGTTAACAGCGCAAAGATAAGCGCATAAAGCAAAAACAACGGAGTGAGACCAAAGAATAAAAATAGGATTAGAAATACCAAGCCCACAGAGAGTTCAACAAGAGGATATTGCCACGATATTTTCTTACCACAATTGCGGCACTTCCCCCAAAGCAGGACGAAGGAGACAAAAGGGATTAGATCATACCAGGCGATAGTCTTGCGACAACTCGGGCAGTGCGAACGAGAATTCAGTATGGTCTTGAGCTCATCCATACGCAAAATTACCACATTTAGAAACGAGCCGATTGCTAGGCCTATCACAAATATTAGAATCGCATTGTATAACATCTTCTCCTCTGCTTAATATATCAATATTGTACTCGATGCAGAGGACAGTTGCAAAGACTAGTAAGTAGGAACTGTTAGGTCACCAGCAACAAGAGGTTTGATGCCACAGTTTTTGCCTGTTTTGCAATAATAGAACTTATCACCAATAGCAAGTGTCGGATCGCCGCTCTTAAAAGTATCCGCTGCCATTGTATAGATAATATATTGAGTACCCGCAAGATTTGTACGCATCCAGTAATAGGAATATTTATTGGCGGTATCGCTCGAAGCTGGGTTTGTGGGCGAAGTGCTAATTAGATTGACCGTAGAGTTGTCTTCCCTGAAAGCATTTACCCCTATGGACACATTAGCAACATTAGAAGTACCAGTCAGTTTAAGGTAAGCATCTCCGGTTCTTATCGTGTCAGTAACTAACCCGCCAACAGAAGGAAATGCACCTGATCCTAACAAGATTATCTCCGCAGCCTGAGAAAGTTGCTCAACATCATTCTGAATACGAGCGTTGCGCGCTTTGACTTGCGAAGATGAAAGGTTCACGACGAGAACAGTAGCAAGAGTACCAATAATGCTAACCACTACGAGCAATTCTATCAGAGTGAAACCCTTTTTCATCAGACTCCTTTTATTTGTGATTCTCTTAGCTTGGCAGGAATTTCCTGCCAAGCGTAAGAAAATTAGACTATTGGGCCAGTCTCGTAGTAGCGGCCAAAGTGTCTGAATTGCATATCCTGCCTGTGTTGCAGTAGAAAATATTTGTAGTTAAATTCGCAGGATCCGCAGCGAAAATACTATATTTTGTTGTACCAGTAGTCGCGCTACCAGCATTCGATGCATTCTGTCCCATCCAAAAGTAGCCGTAGCCAGTGCCAGTAGTACCATAATTCCCACTTGGGTGAGCAGGGACAGATGGGATCAGTTGGCTTGAACCTGTGTCAGTGAAAGCAGCGGTGCCTAGCGCTGTTACAGACAGATTTGTATCAGCTGTCCCGATTGTAATACCCTGGTTGTGAATACCAGCACCAGCAGCAACTGGAGCATTGGTTCCTAACAACTTGTAAAGGCGAACTAGATTATTAGCACTACCGGCTCCACAGTTGTAACAACCCGCTGAAGTGTTCAAATTAGCTGAATTACCAGAAAACGTTGCAGAATCAGTCAAAATAATATCTGTGGCGTTCGAGATCTAGCTAATATCAGCCTTAACCTTCGATATCCTCGCCTTGTTCTGCGAAGAGCTCAAATTGACTACTACAACAGTTGACAAGATACCAATGATGGCGACAACGACCAAGAGCTCGATAAGTGTAAAACCTTTAAGTTTTCTCATTTTTCCCTCCATTATTTTTTATTCTCTTAACTTGGCAGGAAGCTCCTGCCAAGCGTAAGAAAGCTATTTTGCAGCGGTTGGTTCAGCAGCGGCAAGTTCGTAAATTTTGCCCGTGTAATACGAAAGGAATTTGCCGGAAGTGACAGCGCTCTCACCGTATACAATGTATTTTGTCGGCGCAGTTATTGAATCTGTAATTAATTTGATGCTCTTGCCAGTGACTGGATGAGTTGGGACGGTAGCAATCAATTTGGCAGTGTCAATAACCAAAGAATCTGTCATTGGACTTGTTAAAGGAGACCCTGCATTTATCGCAGCACTTACAAAAGCCGTAGGCAAAGTTGCTTTGTCTATTCTGTAAATCTCAGCAGCGTTTGAAATCTGCTCAAGATCATTCTGAAGCCTTGCATCTCTCGCCTTGTTCTGCGAAGAGCTCAAATTGACTACTACAACAGTCGATAAGATACCAATGATGGCGACCACGACCAAGAGCTCGATAAGTGTAAAACCTTTAAGTTTTCTCATTTTTCCCTCCATTATTTTTTTCTAAACTATCTTGATTGAATTTCCCTTCAAGAGTTAGCCCGGATCGACCGAACGAGGCAATGTCTCTTTGGGAAATCCAATTTTATAACATAATTATAAACTAAATATTTGGCTGCAACAAGAGTTTTTCTCTAGCCGCCCACCGAGGTATTGATCTGATATATCGGCATGTAAATAGCGAACACCATGAAGGCTACAGCAAGACCGACAAGAACAAGAATAGCAGGTTCGACAAGCGAGCTGATAGTCTTGACTGACTCATTGGTCGCTTCCTCGTAATAATCAGCCACTTTGTTCAATACTTTGTCAAGTTCACCTGTCTCCTCACCAACCGCTACCATATTGCCGATCAACTGTGGAAAAACTGGCTCTTTGAGCAATTGGACCGAAAAAGGCACACCCTTCTCCACTTGGCTGGCAACGTTGGCCAAGGCACTTTCGTATATAGGGTTATCGATGACTGCGCTACCGATTTTGAGAGCGTCAAGCAGTGGGACACCCGAACTTATCAACATGGACATAATACGAGTGAAGCGATACATATAGAGGCCCTCCATCACCTTGTTGAGACCCGGTATAGCCATCTGTACTTTCGAGAAGAAACGGCTACCATTTGGAGATGAGCCCCAAACCTTCACCATTAGAACTATGCCAACGAGTAAG
>CAZGJE010000047.1:0-3233 GCA_964526355.1 uncultured Candidatus Saccharibacteria bacterium | reverse complement strand
CCACCATTTTTGCATAAAATCAGAGGTATAAAGCAGTACTTTGGTAATAAAAGGAAGCTCTTTGCCAGCGCTCTCGAACATACTCTTCAACTTGGGAACAACTATTGTTAGCATGAAGATACCAGCCACAATCACCATAGCAAAGATAAATCCTGGATATGCCAAGGCGCCCTTCACCTTGGAATTGAAGGAGCTATCACGCTCGAGCTGATTGGCCAATTCATTCAAGACCGAATCAAGCTTACCGGTAGATTCTCCTGAGCCAACCACACTGACAAAGACACGATCGAACGCTTCAGGATGTTTGGACAATGCTATCGAGAAACTGTAGCCCTGCTCCAAATCCTTGTAAATATCTAGAAATATGTCTTTGATTGTTTCGTTCTTGGCCTGTTTGATCAGGATACTAATAGCCTTGGATAGAGGCAAGCCGGCCGCAAGCATAGTAGAAAGCTGACGCGAAATGACTGCTCTATCTTTGACCGAGACCTTCTTGAACAGAAGTTTGAGGAAATTTTCCTGTTTGCCAGCAACAATATCCACAGGTATCAGATTGTTTTTCACCAAAACAGCTTCCGCCGCTTGATGATTGGAAGCGATAACTGTACCCGTGACGACTTCACCCTGGTTGTTCCTAGCCTTGTAGAGAAACTTTGGCATATGTCTTTTTCTTTTGACTTTTAACTTTTAACTTACGACTTACTTAGTATACCATCATTTTAAACGCTTTTTGATCAATTGCAAAGTTCAATGCGTCCTCAAGTGTGATTTCTCCCTTTGACACCAATTCCGCCAGTACTTTGTCCAGACTTATCATACCTTCAGCGGCAGAAGTCTGGATAATATTTGGGATCTGGAAGTTCTTGCTATCACGGATCAAACTCTTGACTGCAGTATTTGCGACCATAATTTCAGCAGCCATGACTCGGCCACCGTTGATACGGGGAATCAAACGTTGAGAGACAACGCCAAGCAGGACAGAGGCCAGTTGACTAGATATCTGTTGCTGGAGATGCGGTGGGAAGACATTAACGATCCTATCAGCGGTCTGAGCAGCTGAATTGGTATGTAATGTGGTCAAGACCAAGTGCCCAGTCTCAGCCAATGTCATTGCCGCTTCAATAGTCTCTAAGTCTCGCATTTCACCAATCAGGACAACGTCAGGATCTTCACGCAACGCTGACTTGAGCGCTCGTGCGAATGAGTTGGTGTCAGTCCCTACTTCTCTCTGAGAAATCAAAGACTGTTTGTGCTCAAAAACATACTCGATCGGATCTTCTATCGTCACTATGTGTTTTCTCTTCTCCAGATTGATTTTGTTGATCATTGCCGCCAGCGTTGTTGATTTGCCCGAACCAGTAGGTCCGGTGATAATGACAAAACCCTGGCTATGTTCAGTAAATTTCTCCAAGAATGGGGGAAGACCTAGCTCCTTGAAGCCTCTGATTTCTTTCGGAATTGCACGAAGAGACGCGGATATGGAGCCCTTTTGGAAGTAAACGTTGACACGGAAACGCATGTTCTTGTAGCCAAAGGAAAAGTCGAGCTCGCGTTTTTGGCGAAGAGTAAGTAGTAAATCCTTGGGAACAAAAGATGTGATCAGCGTCTGTGCGACAGTATCACTGATAATGGGTGCTTCGGGAATAGCAGCAAGTCGTCCGTCCACCCTGATCATGGCCGGCACGCCAACAGAAAAATGAACATCCGAAGCGTTCTGTGCAATGGCAAAATCCAAGTACTTTGTTATCGAGCTTCCATCACCCATGCCCCTCCCAGGACTTTATTATATTAATAACATTTTAACTTATAATTCCGATTGAAACAAGCGACAAATCGCTCCCGGCTATCAACTATCGACTATTAGCTATTGACCACCGCCTGGAAAACTTCGTCTATTGTGGTCTGCCCTTCGAAAGCCTTCAATATCCCGTCCTGCTTCATCGTGATCATCCCCTCCTTGATCGAGACCTCCTTGATCTCATTGGCCGGCCTCTTGGTCACAGCCAACTCCTCGATACTTGGGGTAATAGACATTACTTCGAAAATTCCGATTCTGCCCTTGTAGCCATGGTTGCAATCAGAACAACCCTTGCCATAAAAAACCTTCGGATCAGCGGTAATGCGAGCAAAATCTTTTTGATTACTTTCTGGAATTTTGGCAACCTCGGCCTTGAGTTCATCCATCAATTTCTGCGGTATTTGCATCTCTTCCCGACATTTTGGGCATATTCGACGGACCAATCTCTGCGCTATTACCAGATTTATTGATGAGGTAATCAAAAACGGTTCTACTCCCATGTTGATAAGTCTAGGTAGGGCCCCGGCAGTGTCGTTGGTGTGTAGTGTAGACAAGACCAAGTGTCCCGTCAGCGCAGCATGAGTTGCCATTGAAGCAGTCTCAGCGTCGTGAATTTCACCGACCATAATAATATTGAGGTACTGACGAAACATACTGCGAAGACCAGAAGCAAAGGTAAACCCAATCTCTGGTTTGACCTGGCACTGGTTGATACCTGCTATTTCATACTCCACTGGATCTTCAAGCGTGACAATATTGACTCCAGGAACGGATAATCGGCTCAAAATTGCGTAAAGAGTGGTGGATTTACCCGATCCTGTCGGACCAGTGACAAGGATGATGCCAAAAGGCTTCTTCATCGCTTCAATTGTCTTCTCGGAAGCGCTACCCGTCACACCCAAATCCTCTAGAGAGAGCATACTTTTGCTTTTGTCCAAAATTCTCATCACGATCTTTTCGCCATGAACTGTCGGCAACGTAGAGACACGCACATCAACCTCGCGGTCCATAAACTTAACATCAAAACGACCGTCCTGAGGTACTCGTGTTTCATCAATCTTGAGCTTGGACATAATTTTGATACGACTTACGAAAGGTGGATGGAGTTTGGGCGGCATCTTCAGGACATCAGTCAATATACCGTCGATACGACAGCGTACACGCATATCCTTAACATTTGGTTCGACATGAATATCACTACTTCTCTGGTTCAGTGCAAAGTCAATTACGGCTGCTACAATCTTGGGGATGAAGCCCTCTTTGGCAATCTCCTCAAGCTGAGATTGAGTTTTGATCTCCTCCTTGATTAGAGCGCCTATCTCATTGGAATCGAGGTTTCCCTTTTCTGACCCCTCATCCTCTGTTTTTTGCAAAGGAGTGTACTCTTTGGCAGGATTTTCGCTCACATTGAACTCTCCCCCTTTGTGCTCTGGCG
>CAZGJE010000046.1:2103-6488 GCA_964526355.1 uncultured Candidatus Saccharibacteria bacterium | reverse complement strand
ATGCGGAAGAGAAACTCCAATCAGTTTCCAAGAGGATAGAGTTAGATAGGAATAGCTAAGTTAGGTAAATTATGAAAATAATCGTAGGTCTTGGCAATCCGGGTAAGCAATATGAAGGCACTCGTCACAATGCCGGTTTTATTTTTGTCGATATGCTTTCAGACTCTAATGAACTATCCCCAGTGGACGAGTCATTGCATTTTAAGAAAGTAGACAAATTCGAAGCTGAGATTGCAGAGAGCCAGATCGACGGAGAGAAGCTCATCTTGATTAAACCGCAGACATACATGAATTTGTCGGGTAATTCTGTAGCGATGGTGATGCAGTACTACAAAGCCGAGATCGCCGATTTGATTGTCGTTTCAGATGATATCGACTTACCGGTTGGTACGGCTCGGATTCGCCATGAGGGATCAAGCGGTGGGCAGAAGGGGCTACAGAACATAATTGATGTTCTGCGATCTGACGCTTTCTTGCGTTTGAGGATCGGAGTCAGGTCAGAATTGTCTTCTGAGACTGACAATGCTGCTTTTGACGCCAGCAATTTTGTCCTCAGTAAATTTTCTAAGCGTGAGCAGGATTTGGTGGATCAAATTATTGATCAGTCGATTAATTATCTTTTGCTTCATCTAGGGCAAGAACATGAGGTGCCGGCACATACTTTGGAGGTAGTAGTAGATTCACTATAAT
This sequence comes from uncultured Candidatus Saccharibacteria bacterium, assembly GCA_964526355.1. GTDB lineage: Bacteria > Patescibacteriota > UBA1384 > XYA2-FULL-43-10 > 1-14-0-10-43-13 > JBAZBD01. The sequence continues at coordinate 5,798 of CAZGJE010000046.1, read as the reverse complement.
AACAAGATGATATTTCAAAGAGGGGTAAGCAGAGAGTCACAGAAATTGACGTTTTTCCGTATTATTATCGGTCTGATTTTTTGGATGGTTATTTTGTCGCCACTATACTTTTTGGCTCTGCACGATTCTGTTTATCTGAAATTCTGTCCGAATAAGAGGACAATCATTATGATTACCGGTGATCCGTTCCTTCGTCCACGTATAATGAGCGGATTAAAGATAATCGGGAATGATTGTGAGTATATGAATTTTGTATCAGATAATATCAATCATATTTCTGCTCACGATATCTCTTATTCAGGGTTGGGCATGGCTGGCGGATTTTTTGATCCAAATGATCCAAAAACCATAGATATTGGTCAGATTCCATCAACTATCCGATCTGATTTACGTAATCTTGAATATGCAGGCTTGATCATGCATGAGACTTGTCATGCATATCAGAACAAGATCGGCGCTTCTTTTTCTGAGGTTGAGTGCGGCCGTACGATGAGTAATTTTAAGTCATCGATCAAAGATGAGGCCGACCAGTCAGACATGTTTATCCGCTGGAAAAAGACTTAAAACACAAATTCTGATCATAAAAGCTTCAGTTCAGCTCATTTGAGTTGAATAATATCGCAAAATGTGTTATTAATAATTTGTATTAAACTAATTGTGGGAGACCCAATGGGCCGTTAGTACCACGAAGGAGTAATGTGTCACAGAAGAAGGAACAAGACATTGACGAGAAAATCGTTGATCAGATTGAGGAAGAAGCTCAAGAGGAGCTGACTGAGGCTGAAATATTAAAACAGGCTGAGGAACGCGAAAAAGGGCGCAAAGAGCTCGAAAAAGAGGAAAAAGCTGAAGCAAAGGCATTGGCCAAAGAGCAAAAGGCTGAGGAACGCGAAGGCAAAATAGCTCGCAAAGCGACTGTCCGCGTCAAACCACGACATAGCAAGAAATACCGTGCTATCGCTGAGAAGCTAGAGGCTGGCAAAGAATATTCTGTATCTGAAGCTATTGATTTGGCTCTGGAGACAAATCCTGCAAAATTTGATGCTACTATCGAGCTTCATGTGAAATTGAATGAAAAAGATAAAAATATTCGTGGTATGGTTGTTCTCCCGGGAGGCGTGACTAAAGAGAAGAAAGTCCTTGAAGTTACCGCCGAGAATGTTGATCAAGTGGTCGCCGACGTCAAAACTGGCAAAGTCGACTTCGATATCATGATCGCAGACATGAAAGTCATGCCAAAATTGGCTCAGCTGGCCAAGGTCTTGGGTCCAAAGGGACTTATGCCTTCACCAAAGGCTGGTACGGTCGTCGAGGACGTGAAAAAAGCTGCTGCTGAGATGAAGGGTGGCAAAGTTGAATTCCGTGCTGACAAACAAAATATCGTTCACATGGCAATCGGAAAAATCTCCTTTGGCGCTGAGAAAGTGAGGCTCAACTATCAGGCCATCGTAGACCATTTGCCCAAGAGAATGGATTCGATCTACATCACTACTTCGATGGGTCCAAGCATCCGCGTAGCGAAGGGGAAGTAGGAATAAAGAATAAAGAATTAGGGGTGAGGGGATAATTAAGACCGCCAGAGCATCCGTCTCTCTAGAAGAGCCGAGACAAGTGCCGAGGCGGTTTTTGGTATGTCTGAGAGATATATTGACAAATAGATCATTTTGTTATATAATGTACTGTTTGGCTGTAACTATATTCAGCAGTCAAACGCACACATGGAGGATAATATGTTAGTTACCGCAAGTTACGCGCTTTGGCACAAGTTCTGTGCGGCGGTTTACTTGGCTGCAAGCCTTGGCTTGACGCTGCTCTGCCTCAATAGTGAGGTTTTGACCATTCAGCCAGATTTCGGCTGGATTAAAGGCGTAGCTCTTACCATGCCAATCGTGTCAATGTTGATGTTCCGTGCTCGCTTAACCGCGGCCGTTTGGTTTGTGACGTTTGTCATCATTGCGGTATACGCAAACATCCATGATGGCGTTGCAACGGCCAGCGTTTATAACTTGTGCTGGATCGCCGCCTTGGCGATCCTGAACGGATTTTTCCTCCACGTCCTGATGGCCCCTCGGGCCAAAACGGCCGTGGCCGAAGTCTCCGCGAATTAAAAACATAGTGAATATAACAAGCACCGGGCCGTAGGAAGTATCCTGCGGCTTTGGCGTTTTTGCGATTAAAAAAGCCGATCCTACGAGGGAGCGGCGGGGACTGGTGGGTTGGAATGTCGATAGACAATCAGCGGGGTTACGTCATTGAGGATGCCGGCCATAAAGTTGGCAGTTGAGCGACCTTCGATAATTTCCGCGACCATCACTGTTGTCTGGCCCGCAAGGGCACGATACGCACGGACGACGAATTCATCGCCACTCGATCGGGGTACGATGACTACCAGTGGTTGGTAATCGAGCAGGCTTCTCAGTGCTGCATCGTCGACGATAGACGCGCCGACTATTTCGCTGTTGAAACCGCGGAGTTCACAGTGGCAGGCTTGGAGAGCTTCGTGGATATTGCCGTTGATGGTCAGTTCGACCGGATGGCTGAGACAGGCGCGAAAGGCGCAGATAACTTGTTCTTGGGGCATGATTTCACCTCCTAAGTATCATTTATCATTAAATGATCGACTTATCAAATTTTTGTTGACAGGTTTTGATGAATGGAAGTAAAATGTGAATATGACGTTAACGCTAGAACAATTAGATAAGAAGCTCGACAAGAAGTTTGATCAAATTGACAAGAAGTTTGATCAAATCGATAAGAAATTTGATCGGGTCGATGCGAAGTTTGATCAATTGACCGAAATCATGATGGCTGGCTTTGAGCAAGTCGACAAACGTTTTGGGCAAGTTGATGCCAGATTCGAGAAGATCGACTGCAAATTGACCGAACATGACGGCAGGTTCGAGAAAATTGATCAGAAACTAAGCGAGCATGATGTTGGATTTGATAAGATTGACTGCACACGCAGTGAACAAGATGTCAAGTTTGACCGGCTATTTTCAGAGTTGAGTGAGATCAAATTTAAATTAGATCAGATCGGCAAACGCACCGATGAAGATGATAAGGAACTTTACCGTGAAGTTGATAGTCTCAAAAAGCGGGTCGTTTTCTTGGAGAAAGAAATTGCCCGTCTTGCGATCGCCAAGTAGTTGACAGTTGGCTCAAATTTTGTTATTTTAAGTATATCCAAAGACCACCAGCCTTCGCTGAAGCTACGGCCGGAAAGCCAGCATCAACGATATAAGCCTTGTGCAGGAATACAATTCAGTTTATAAAGTGACGAAGTCATCTCGAGCGGAGTCGAGAGATCCTAAATTATAAATTGATTATTTATCCTGCGTTGGTCGCAGGAATTTTTATTTAATAAGGGTCTGAGGTTCTGAGGACCTGAGGATCGGAGATTTTCTCTGTCCCTCTGTCCCTCTGTCCCTCTATCACTAAATTATGGCAAAGACAAAAGCAAAAAAGGCAGAGTTGATCGACGCTCTTGACCTTCAACTTCAAAACGCCAAATCAGCAGTCATTGTTGATTACAAAGGCATGAAGGTGAAGGAAAGTGAGGAGCTTCGCAACATTTTACGCACCAAAGGCGTTCAGTTCCACGTGACCAAGAATACTTTGGTCAAGATCGCGTTGACCAAACACGGTATTGAGTTTGACAAAGCAATGTTCAAGAAACCAGTCGCTATCGCATTTGC
>CAZGJE010000046.1:0-2093 GCA_964526355.1 uncultured Candidatus Saccharibacteria bacterium | reverse complement strand
ATGGAAGACGAAGTAGCCCCAGCCAAAGAAATCGAACTTTATGCCAAGAAGCATGAAGCGGTAGAGATCTTGGGCGGCATGCTTGAGAACAAGATGATTGATGCAGCAATGGTCAAGAGATTGGCCCTGCTTCCAAGCAAAGATCAGATGCGTGCTCAATTTGTTGGTACATTGGCTACTCCACTTTCTGGATTCGTCAATGTTATGGCTGGCAACTTGCGCGGTTTGGTGCAGGTGCTCAACGCTTACAAAGAGAAAATTAGTTAATTATTAGTAAATATTATTTAGGAGTTAACATGGAAGAGAAAACAGAAGTTGTTGTCCCAGAGAAATTCAAGGATCTCGTAGAGAAAATTGAAAAACTCTCAGTGCTTGATCTATCAGAACTTGTCAAAGTTCTTGAAGACAAATTTGGTGTTTCTGCTGCTGCCCCAATGATGATGGGCGCTATGCCTGCCGCTGGTGGTGCCGCTGCTGCTGAGCCAGAAGAGGAAAAGACAGCATTTGATCTTATCCTTACCGCTGCTGGTGCACAGAAAATTGGTGTGATCAAAGCTGTTCGTGAGATCAAACCTGATCTAGGCCTCAAAGAAGCAAAAGACCTCGTTGACGCTGCTCCAAAAGAGATTTTGAAGGGTGCCAAGAAAGAGGACGTCGAAGCTGCCAAAGCCAAGCTTGAAGCTGCTGGTGCAACTGTCGAAGTCAAATAGTCAGAATCTCGAACACAGAATCTTGAATATAGAAAAGAGCCCTGAAGGGGGCTCTTTTTGTTATGACCAAAATGTGTTATAAAAAGTTGTTATGGCATACAAATTGATTCGAAAATTAGACAATGGTGTTCGCGTTGGCGAGCTCAATACGCCTCATGGAGTTATCGAGACGCCATTTTTCATGCCGGTCGGCACGGTTGGAAGTGTCAAATCTGTCTCGCCTTGGGAACTAGAGGAGCTGGGGGCACAGATAGTGCTTTCCAATACCTACCATCTCTATCTTCGCCCCGGCGAGACGCTAATCAAGGATTTGGGCGGTCTCCACAAGTTCATGGGTTGGGACAAGCCAATTTTGACTGATTCTGGCGGATATCAAGTGTTTAGTCTGGCCAAAAATTCTAGCCTTGTCAAAATTACTGAGGATGGAGTGGAATTCAAATCTCATCTTGACGGCTCCAAACATTTCTTCACTCCTGAGAAGGTGATTGATATCCAGCTCGATCTTGGTGTGGATATTCTGATGCCACTCGACGTCTGCCCTTCAGGCACTGCAAGTAAGAAGGAAATCGAGGAAGCAGTACGTCTGACGATCGCTTGGGCGAAGAGGGCGAAGATACATTTCATTGAACAGTTAAAAGTCAGGAGCCTGCCTGCCGGACAGGCAGGTCAGGAGTCAGTCGACAAACCACAAACTACTGACTACCAACCAATGCTGCATGGCATCGTTCAGGGTGGACTAGACCCAGAACTACGCAGGTACTGCGCCGAGGAATTGATCAAATTGGACTTTGACGGATATTCTGTCGGCGGCCTAGCTGTAGACCTAGAAACTCGCGATATGTGGGATACGGTCAAGCTGATGGGGGAGATACTGCCAGAGGACAAACAGCGCTATCTCATGGGTGTTGGTACGCCTGATGATATCATTACCGCTACCAGGCTTGGTATGGATATGTTTGACTGCGTTTTGCCGACACGACTGGCACGACATGCTAGCGTGTTTGTCAACACGAGGGACAGAGTGTCAGAGGGGCAGAGGGACGGAGAAAAACTCAGGACCTCGGATCCTCAGGACCTCAGAAACTATTCTTTAATCAATCTACTAAATGCTCAATATCGAACCGATGGGGGAGCGATTGATGAAAATTGTGGTTGCGAAGCGTGTAAGAGGGGATTGTCGCGCGCTTATATTTCCCACCTTCTTCGCTCCAATGAAATTCTCGGTCTCCATCTAGCTAGCCTTCATAATCTCTGGCAATATCTCGATCTCATGCGAAAATTGCGCTCAGACGAACTCTAAAATTACCGCTCGCTTGACAAGTATTTCCTCATCCCTCATACTTTGATTAATTAATAATTTGTGAGGGTATTATGGCAGAAGCA
>CAZGJE010000045.1:6475-6726 GCA_964526355.1 uncultured Candidatus Saccharibacteria bacterium | reverse complement strand
CGGCTTGACTTCACCAGCTCCAAGGACTAGGGATAGGCCATAGTCTTGGCGGCGATTTAGAGTGGTGATGCCCATGTCAGAAGCAGTACGTAAAACGTTGTCTATCCCAGCGAGCGAGAGCACTTTGACGGCCGGAATATTCAATGAATTTGACAGGGCTTGTCTCATGGTGATGGGGCCGTTGACTCTGTTGTTGTAGTTGCGCGGAATATATGGGGGATTGCCACCGAAATTGGTCTCGAGATCGTAGA
>CAZGJE010000045.1:0-6430 GCA_964526355.1 uncultured Candidatus Saccharibacteria bacterium | reverse complement strand
CATTTACCTGTCCATCGATGGTAGGATCGAAATAATCCTTTGATCCGACCATAGCCAGAACTTGACCGGTTTTGGGGTCTACCGAGACCAGCGCCGCGTTTTTGGCTCCGTACTTTTCATTCTTTGGCACACCATCTTTGACCGCTTGTTCTGCCACCAGCTGCTTGTCGTAATCGAGAGTGGTAATAATATTCAGACCCTCTTTGTTGATTTTGTCTTCGCCATATTCGTCAACGATCTGCTCCAACACGTACATGGCAAAATGAGGGGCAAGCATCGAGTCATGGCGCGGCTTCACTGCAACGTTGAGAGTAGTAGTGTCAATCTTTTTGGCTTCCTCGGCCTGTTCTCTGGTGATCTTGCCGCTATCAACCATTCGATCCAATACGTAATCCCTACGATTAACCAACTTTTCGACGTGAGTGCCATATGGTGAATAATAGGTCGGGGCTTTCGGGATCGCAGCGAGTGTTGCGGCTTGAGCTAAAGATAGGTCTTTGGCTGGAATTGCGTAATACATTTTGGCAGCCGCTTCGGCACCAGCAGTATTGTTGCCATAAGGGATTTCATTTAGGTACATGGTCAGTATTTGATCTTTGTCAAACATGAATTCTAGTTCGACTGCCAGTATCGCCTCTTTAATCTTCCTGGCGATGGAGCGGTCAGAAGTGAGAAGAGCGGTTTTGACGTACTGCTGAGTAATTGTTGATCCACCGCGTAGTACAGCCGTTCGACCGAGCAACTTGTCTTTGACCGCGCTCAAAATACTGCTAAATCTAATGCCGTGGTGCTGATAAAAATTAGCGTCTTCGACTGAGATAGTAGCATCTTTGAGGTATTGTGACATTTGATCGCTTGGCACAATTGTTCGCTTTTGATCGCCAGTTTCGTAGAGGAGCATTTTCCCAGTCTTGTCATATATTTTGGTAGACACGGTCGGTTTGCGACCAGCTATCTTGGAGGGAGTTGGTAAATCCTTGGAAAACCAAGCGAAAAGAAGTGCGGTAATTAGAACTATGCCGAGTACAGAATACATCGCCCAGGCTCCAAAAGTACGCCAAAAATGTTTTTTCTTCTTTGGCAGATCTTTTTTGACCTTGGCCTTGAACAGACGCTTAAAGATACTTTTCATTTTGTCGACCGATGTGTTAATTAATGTGTTGATTTTCATATTCCTCTTTCTTTACATTATACGTCCATATTGATATTCTGTAAATGAATCGTGCGTGTAAAATAAGGAAATCAAATGATAGACGAAGATTTTTTTGATCGCGGAGTGACCGAGATAATCACTGAGGTCTCTTTTCGCAAAAAGTTGAAGACGGGCAAAAAACTTCGTATCAAATACGGGGTTGACCCGACTAAACCTGATATCCATCTGGGTCACGCCTCTGTAATGTGGCGACTTCGAAAGCTCCAGGATGATGGCCATACTATAATTTTTCTAATTGGTGACTACACTACCAAGATCGGAGACCCTTCCGGACGTAATACTACTCGACCGGTTTTGGACGACGCAGAGATTAAGAAGAATGCCATGACCTATTTTGAGCAAGCGGGAAAAATACTGGATATGGCAAAGACCGAGATCAGATACAATTCTGAATGGTTCAGTAAATTATCTTTTAACGATTTGCTTCAAATCACCGGGAAATTCACAGTAGCTCAGATTATTGAAAGAGATGACTTCGAGAAAAGACTCAAGAACGGACATGATATTGGATTGCACGAAGTTCTCTACCCAGTGATGCAAGCGTATGATTCTGTCATACTTAATGCTGATGTTGAATTTGGGGGGGGAGATCAGAAATTTAACATGTTAGCGGGTCGTGATCTACAAAAGAAGATGGATCAGCCACCGCAAGATGTTGTAATGTTCAAGCTCCTAGTTGGTCTTGATGGCAAGATCAAGATGAGCAAGTCAGCTGATAATTATATTGGTATTACCGAGGAACCAAAGCAGATATTTGGGAAAATTATGTCTATTCCCGACAGTGCCATAATAGAGTATTTCGAACTAACTACGAAAGTTTCAAATAAAGAGATCAAGAAGATCAAAGCGGAGCTCAAGGATGGCAGTAACCCTAGAGATATCAAGATCAAGTTAGCCAGAGAGATCGTGTCGATATACTGCGGGGAAAAGGAAGCTGAATCTGCCGCCGACGAATTTGAGAAAGTATTTTCGAAGAAAGAGCTTCCAACTAATATTCCAGAAATGAAAATTGATGATGGCAATTATAATATTTTGACAATTTTGAGTTTGATCGGTGTTGTCTCATCAAAATCAGATGCTCGTCGTCTGGTCGAACAGGGCGGAGTACGGATAGACGAAGCTAAGATCACTGACCCGACTGCTTCAGTGGCAATTACAAAGGGCACATTGGTACAGGTCGGTAAGAGAAATTTTTTCAAGATAAAATAATGAAAAATATTGTAAAGAATAAAATTAATACTGCGCTCAAGCAAATAGGTCTAAAGACTGCGGATTTCTCCGTGGAGGAGCCACCGAGCAGAGATATGGGAGACTACTCGACAAATATAGCAATGATTATTGCCGGGCAGGAAAAGAAAAACCCAAGAGATATAGCAGATAAAATACGATCGGAATTAGAGAGAGACTCCGAGATTGAGAAGGTTGAGATAGCCGGACCAGGTTTTATCAATATCACTTTGAAGGAGGATGTCTATCTTGCAGAGTTATTGAAGATAACCGAAGAGGGAAGTGAATATGGAAAATCAAATATTGGAAAATCAAAAAGTGCAAATGTCGAATACGTATCGGCAAATCCAACAGGGCCCCTGCATATAGGTAACGCAAGAAGTGGCCCTATAGGTGAGGCAGTTGCAAACCTTTATGAATTCAATGGTTACCGTGTCACAAAAGAATTCTACGTCAATGATATCGGTGTCCAAATCGGTCGATTTGGCAAATCACTATTTCATTGGTACGCAGTCAAAGCTAACTCAGACGTGGAGTTCCCAGAAGGAGGTTATCCGGGAGAATATATCAAAGAAGCATCGGAGAAAATTCAATCCGAATTTGCGCATGAAATTTCAAAGATAAACAACGATGAAGAAATGATAGAATTTTTTGCGAGAAAAGGCCTAGATATAATGGTAACGAATATCAAATCTGATTTGGAATTGGCAGGAATCAATATTCATACTTTTTCATACGAGAGTCAAATCATTGACTCTAAAAAATCTGAAAAGGTGATCGACGCGCTAAAAGAAAAAGGATTCGTAGCCGAGAAGGATGGTGCACTTTGGTTTAAAAATCCGGAGGATCCAGATCTCGCGGACAATGATGCGGTTTTGAGCAAGAGTGACGCTGACAAATCTCTGACATATTTTGCCAACGATATTGCTTATCATTTGGACAAGATAGAGAGGGGAGCTGATAAACTCTTCGATATCTGGGGTGCAAATCATTTTGGCCATATACCTCGGATGAAGGCAGCCTTACGGGCCATGGGGTGCCCCGATGACACACTAGAGATAGTCCTTTATCAATACGTAAGACTGAAAAAATCCGGTGTCGCTTCGAGCATGGGCAAGCGGTTGGGAAATTTCGTCACCCTTCGAGCTGTTATTGAGGCTGGGGTCGAAGCGGATGCCTTCAAGTATTTCATCCTGTCTCAAAATGCCAATACGCCAATTGATTTCGACATCGAGTTGGCAGCTGAGAAATCAGAGAAAAACCCAGTTTATTATGTCAAATATGCATATGCTAGAATCTGTTCAATTTTGAAAAAGGTTCCGAGGGACAGAGGATCTGAGAGCCAGAGTAATTTGGAATTATTGACGCATGACAAGGAAGTAGCGCTTTACAAAGAATTGGTAAAATTTCCAGAAATTGTAGGAGAAACTCTTGTTGATTTTCAGATTCAGAGGCTCCCCCACTTTGCCTACAAAGTTTCGGCCCTCTTCCACGATTTTTACAATTCATGCCAAGTAATCGGTGCCGGCACGAAAGAGCTGGAGCGCGCTCGCCTGTCTTTGATAATTGCGACCAAATATATTCTCTCTAATACGCTAAAAATCTGCGGCATCACGGCTGCAGAGAAGATGTAGATCGTTTGACTCTAACTAATATCGGCTAAAGATTGCCCTCGTATATTTTGTTGTCCCCTAGCCCCCAGATTTTTTGGAGTTTGGTGTTGACTACGAAATCATCCAGCTTGACTCCGTCAAATACGTATTGATTTTGGAAGTTACCAGCTTTGTCGAATCTCAAGACCTTGCCAGCATCTGAATCAAAGACAAACAGATTGTTTGTTTCATCATCAGTATAGATTCTGGTAGCATTGATCTTGTCTTGATCGATGAGAGATGGAATATCTCGGAGTGTGAAATCTTGCTCCAGACTGCCGCGGACAAATTTGGCAACTCGATTGCCACTTTCCAAGACAAAGATATTACCATCGACTGCCATGTCTTTGGCTCCGATTAATGAAATCTTTCTCGAGTCGGTATATTTGGAACCTTTGGCGAAGCCCTCATCCTTCTTGGTGTGTTTCCACACCTGTCCTGCTTCTGCGTCCAGAAGGTAAATATTGGTCGCATAAGTTGAGATGGCGACCGATTTTTCCCATGAGCCCTGTTCGTCAGTCACTTGAAACTCTGACAAAATATTGGTGTCGAGAGTCAGCGATAATACTTTTTGTTGATCAGTAAGGATCAGAACTTTGTTTTCCTGTTTTGAAAAAGTTAAAGTCGTTGGTTTGCCCATACCGCTAATGGTTGCTATTGTCTTTGAGGACTTGTCCCTGGCGTCGGAGAGAGATATTGTACCGTCATCAGCTATGCCATAAATCTGTGAGCCTACCAACGCTATCCTCGTGATTTTGTTTTCCGTACTGAAAGATGCGCCATAATAACGGACTGTTTTGGTCTTCTCGTCAATAAATTCATTAATATCTTTTGCTAAGGCGGTTGCTTTCTCCCCATTGACGCTTGACGATCTTGCACTTTCGGCAGTACTCAGGACATCATATATTTTTTTGTAGTCAACTGATTTGTTGAGGGCGATATCGTTTTTGAAATTTTCAAAATCAAGTTTGGCTTGGTCATAAGAACCGTCGAGTCGAACCTGGGAAATTTTGGCCTCTCTCTTCTCGTTGTTGTCGGAGATTTTGAAATAGCCGATAGATAGAGTTACTAATAGAAGAAGTGCGTAGAGATATTTTCTATTTTCTCGAGAGAATAAAAATCCTAGCTTGTCGAAGTGAGCGACGCAGTTTTTGCAGAATGAGAAGATGCCGCCAATCCCAGAGCTGTTTCCGCCATGCTTCGTGTATGCTATGGCTTTGATTTTGATCTTTTTGTAACTCTCAGAATTCTCAAGGGCCTTCAAACTTTTTGATAACTCATTTTTTGTCTTGTTGACCCGTTCGACGGCTTTGGGTAGATTGCGCCGTACAAATTTTATAATTTTTGGCCATACTACTCTGCGACATTTCGTTGCCAGGCTTGCCAAATATTCGAGAAATCTCTTGCAACTAATAAGTATGCTAGCGCGTCCCTTTTTGCTGACTTCTGATACTTTCTTTTTGAAATTTTTGACCGCCGGATCGTCATCGTCGATAAACACACACTGTAAGTTCTCGTCCAAATGGGGGAGAGCTTCATTCTTGTCGTCAGCAAAAATTACAATTGCACCAGCTGATTTAACGTGTGATTTGCGAAGCATGCTTGCGATGCCAACTACCTCCTTGGCGGGGTTGCGGAGTTTGATTATTTCTTTTAGATTATTTAGCGGTAGGTGATTGTAGGTATCCTTGGTAGCAAAAATTAACCGATCGCTGTTCGATAGATCTCCCGAAACTACATCAGAAAAGATTTTGCTTGGATGAGTTGGCGCTTCGCTATTGTCCTGATTGATTAGGGAAGAAATGCGATTATTGCGAAAGATATATCCGACAATCTTGCCGGTGTGTGAGAGGAGAATATCCTTACCTGACACTATGCCAATCAGCATATTCAGGGAGAAAATTGACTTGAGGTCAGTTTCTTCGGCTTGTTTGCATATCGAATTATTTAGAGCGGAGAGAATGTCATCAAAATCTTTTGGGAGAAAACTTTCTTTATCTGTGACCTCGTCCATAATTACTTGATTCAGTTTGCTCAGTAGATTTTCTGTTTCTGGCCGATCAAACGGCAGATCGATGAGGTAAAAAAGAAAATTACCGGCATCAAAATCAGAGCCGATCTTCTCACAGATTAGCCCCCTGTTTTCTGGTCTGAACCTACTGGTGATTAGGGCAGATTGAACTACCGGAAATTTATCCATTTATTCTTATATTTTACCTTTTTTATCGATGCACCTGAAGCCGGTTGGTTCTTGCCCCCAAACCGCGACCGTCCTATAGTGCCCCCTTAAAAAAACCGAGGAGAGACTTTCATGACCATCGCCGAAACGGCCTCGTTC
>CAZGJE010000044.1:7027-7279 GCA_964526355.1 uncultured Candidatus Saccharibacteria bacterium | reverse complement strand
GAAGCTGCGATTTTGAAAGCGACCTCAGAAGAGTCTACTTCGTGGTAAGAACCATCGTATACCTCGGCTGTAACGTCAACTACCGGGTAGCCAGCGATAACACCGCGACCCATGGCCTCTTTGATACCCTCTTCAATCGGTTTGATATATTCACGAGGGATCGTGCCGCCAACGATAGAGTTGATGAAGACGAATCCTGCGCCCTGCTCACTTGGCTTGAGTCTGAGCCAGCAGTGACCGTATTGACCACGA
>CAZGJE010000044.1:0-7017 GCA_964526355.1 uncultured Candidatus Saccharibacteria bacterium | reverse complement strand
AAGTTTCCTCATCAGTTCTGACGCGGAAAGTTGGGTCTTCCTCTGCCAATCTCTGAAGTGCGATACCCATTTTCTCCTGGTCAGCCTTGGTCTTTGGCTCGATAGCAATATCGATAACCGGCTCTGGGAAGGTAATCTTCTCGAGAATAACTGGAGCGGAAAGATCGCAGAGAGTGTCACCAGTGGTGGTGTTGGAAAGCCCAACAGCTGCTGCAATTTCACCCGCATACACAGTGTCAACTTCCTCACGATGGTTAGCGTGAAGTCGGACGATTCGGCCAATTCTCTCTTTGTTGCCAGTTGTAGAGTTCAAGATATATGAGCCCTTGGTCAAAATACCACGATAAAGGCGGAAAAAGATTAATTTGCCGACAAATGGGTCTGTCGCTACCTTGAAAGCGAGAGCAGCAAATGGCTCATTGTCGACTGGGTTTACGTCAACCTCAGCGTCAGTCTTGGGGTCTATCCCTCGTGCAGGTGGAACATCAAGTGGAGAAGGAAGATAAGCCACAATTGCGTCAAGAAGTGAAACAGCGATAACGCCTCGTCCATCACCACCCAAAACTGGATAGAATTGGCCAGAAATACAAGCTTTGCGGATCAGAGTTTTGAGCTCTTCGTTTGAGATAGATTCGCCACCAAGGTATTTCTCCATCAGCGCGTCGTCATACTCAACTACCTTCTCAACCAACTTTTCACGCCATTCATTGGCTTTTTCGATCATGTCAGCAGGGATTTCAACCTCTTCAAGCTTGTGATCCTTATAATCTTTGTAGGTGTAGGCCTTCATGTCGACGAGATCAACAATACCGTTGATAGCCTGCTCAAAACCGATTGGGATCTGGATTGGCGAAGCATTCTTGGAAAGACGAAGATGCATAGACTCGAGTGAGCGATAGAAATCGCCACCAGTCTGATTGATCTTGTTGATGAAGCACATACGAGGGACATTGTATTTGTCAGCTTGACGCCAAACAGTCTCAGACTGTGGCTCTACACCCATCTTGCCATCGAAGATAACGACGGCACCGTCGAGCACACGAAGAGAACGCTCAACTTCTACGGTGAAGTCGACGTGGCCTGGAGTATCGATAATATTGATGCGATGATCCTTCCAGAAACAGGTGGTGGCGGCTGAGGTGATAGTAATACCACGCTCACGCTCTTGCTCCATCCAGTCCATGGTCGCAGCACCTTCGTGAACCTCGCCGATCTTGTGGACACGGCCGGTGGTGTACAAAATACCCTCAGTGACGGTAGTCTTGCCAGCGTCAATGTGAGCGATTGTGCCAATATTTCGAACTCGGTCTAGTGTGTAATCCCTTGCCATAAAATAGTTCCTAGTCTTTAGTTATTAGTTTTTAGCTTGATTTGAAATACTCCAAATCAAAAAATTCCCCTCGGTTTGACTTAAATATTAACATAATCGTTGTGCTGATGTCAATCAAAAATTCATCCAAAAACGTGCAATAAATGACAAATCCCCCACCCGCTATTGGGTGAGGGACTGCACTAATCCTTGTGGGGACTATTTGTTTACGGCTTCGACCGTGATCTCGGTGACCGTCGTGGTCACCACTCTTTTGAATCGCACCACGGTGACGGGGGAGGATTCTGGCTCCGGTTTCTTCGAAACGGGCCGGATCATCGCCATCCGCGCTGCGATCGCGCATTCCCGGACCTCGGGCCTGAGAATCCCGGAATACTGTGTCGCCAGATCAGTGATCTGCGAACGAGCATCCCGAGTTCCAATCGCTTGGAGCAACCGAATGAGTTCGATCGCTTCCTCAACCCGTGCGGGGTCTGCGCCTGCTACTACGATGTGGCCGGCGATATCGCCAACCTGCTGCTGCTGTGACACTTGCTGCGTCCTCCATTTTCGTTTCCGCTATGTCTGCGGTAACTCAATACTAACACAATTTACCTTGACATGTCAAGAGAAAAGGTGTATAATATTAGTTATCCAAAGAGTACTTTTGTGCTCGGCGGAAAATTTTGAAAGGGGGGCGCAGCCATGTTGCGTACCATGCTCATCTTGGCGGCCATCGTGGCCGCAATTCTCCTTACCGGATGTCAGGGTATTGACGATATCCGGAAGGTCCACCCGCAGATCGAGGTCGTGGCTCTCGATGCCGCAAGTTCAACTATCAAGATTGTCGTAAACCGCAAGGATGCGACACTCGAAAAGTTTTTCTTCTACGGTTTCGACGAGCGCGGAGGTAAAAGGTATTTCGACTGGAAATACTCCCCCGGTGGAGTTGAGTCCAACCGCTACCAAACAACCTTTACATTAATCGTGATGGGAACGCACAACACCGCTATCGAATATGGTGAGACCTATCACGCGGTCATCGGCGTCTCCGCTTCAGTTTTCGCCTACAGTGGCGACAACTACGGGGGTCTTGAGCCAGGTTACGCAGGCGGCGAGTTTACACTCATCACTCCGCCGGCTCCGAGTCGCGGCATTCCATCCGGCGACCTAGTCGTCAAAGAAGCGCTGCCAATGACCCGTGCCGAAGTTGAGGCCAAGACGCTCGAACTCAACAACGCTTTTAAGACCCAGTTCCCCAATTGGGTACAGCCGGCCCCGCCGGCTACGATCCAACAATAGTTGGTATCAGGCAGATGACAGGAAGTCATCTGCACTGAAAAATGATCTTCTCTATGAGGAGATCATTTTTTATTTAGCAGATATATTAGGCCGAAGAAATCAAATTATTAATTGCTTTGGTCTCGGTCGATGCTACGTGCGATCGACCGGTTGACCCTCCTTCATTCTTTGGGTTCATCGACCCATAGCTCCCGCCTCTGCAGATCCTTTTTGTACTTGTCGTACGCCTTCTCCGCTTCGCCGGGGACAGTAGTAATATTGAGCATGTCCCAGATATCGCCGCTGACCGGCAGTTGAGCACATTGCTCATAGAAGGCGGACCAGCTTCCCTCGTCGGGAAAACTGTACTCTGGGATCTTGGCGATCACTGGCTCTTTGAACCATTCCAGTGACCAGATCTCGAAGTCATTCATCCTGCAGAAGATCTCGCGGTCGAAAGACTTTAGCCGTTTGTAGGCGCGCCAGGCCAGGTGATCGGCCATATTGCGCCGGTAAATGGCGAGCTCATAATCTGCGGGATAATCACAGTTCTTCGCCCTCATCAGATGGCCGTACTTCTTGTCGAGTCTGGCTTCCGCCAGAGTTGTTCTGCGATACTCGTCGTAGACGCGTACCGCAAAGTTGATCCGTGCCCAGTCGGGCGTGTGCTCACGGGTGAGCTTGGCGATTTCCGCCTTTGTTTGCGCCTGCTGGACGACTGCGGCTTCCTGTGCCTTGACCAGGTCACCGCGGCAAATCCACAGTGCGCATACTAGGCCTATGATCAAAAACAGGCCTATCATGTTTACCACCTTCATCGACGTCTCCTTCAGAGTGGGATCGTTGTGCTTATACTACTATTTTTTGTAATATTTGTCAATGATATAGACCAAAAATGACTCCGGTTTTCCGGAGTCATTTTCTATATTCTGTGAATCAATTTCGTTAGAAACGAGCGAAGTGAGCGAAGGCCTTGTTGGCTTCTGCCATCCTATGAGTATCTTCCTTCTTCTTGATAGCATTACCTTCACCCTTGAAAGCGTTGATGATCTCGGTAGCGAGTCGCTCGTTCATCGGTCTGCCCTTCTGGCTGCGAGCAGCGGCGATAACCCAACGCATGGCTAGGGTATTTCGTCTGTCCTTGCTCACTTCCATCGGAACCTGGTAGTTTGCACCACCGATACGTTTGGATTTGACCTCGACGATCGGACCGACATTTTTGATCGCTTGCTCGAAGATTTCCATTGGATCGAGCTTGAGCTGTTCGCTGGCTTTCTCAAAAGCCATATAGACGATTCTTTCAGCAATGGTCTTCTTGCCATTGAACATGATGTAATTGATAAGCTTGGCGATCACTGGGCTGCTATATTTAGCATCCACACCGATCGAGCTCTTTCTGATTTTGACGTGACCTCTTGGCATATTTTCCTTTTCAAGTGTTTGCGATTATTTCTTATCGATACGATGCAAACAACTTTACTTATTATTTAATTACTCTTTACCTGCTTTGGCGCCGTACTTGCTACGAGACTGTTTGCGGCCCTTGACACCGGCCAAGTCGAGCTTGCCACGAACGATGTGATATCGCATACCAGGAAGGTCCTTGACACGACCGCCGCGGATCACTACAACTGAGTGCTCCTGGAGATTGTGGCCTTCGCCACCGATATAGGCGTTTACCTCATAACCATTGGTCAATCTGACACGGGCGAATTTACGCAAAGCTGAGTTTGGTTTCTTTGGTGTCATAGTACCAACCTTGATACAAACACCGCGTTTTTGAGGACAACCAAGTTTAACCGGCTTGTTCTGAAGAAAGTTAAAAGTGTTCTTCAAAGCGGTTGTCTTCGATTTTCTAGTGGTTTTCTGTCGACCCTGTCTGACTAATTGGTTGATTGTTGGCATAATTCTTGTTTCTACTTATCGTTTTAATAAATTAACATAAAAGTTTTATTCTGTCAAAGCCTCTACTGGCGCTTCGATTGTCTCCTCTTCATCGAGTATTTCTGGTAGATCATCCCTATTGACGTCAAAGCCCGTTCCAGCTGGGATTAATTTACCGATAATAACATTCTCTTTGAGACCTTCAAGATAATCAACTTTGCCAGAAATGGCAGCATCGATAAGGATAGAAGTGGTCTCCTGGAAGGAAGCAGCTGAGAGAAAGCTCTCGGTCTTCAAAGCAACTCGGGTGATACCCATGATAAGGTCTTCGTATTTGACCTGTTTCTCGCCCTTGGCAGCATAGCCCTTATTCTTCTCGTTAACTTCATATCTAGAGACGATTTGACCTGGCAGGTATTTCTCATTACCCTCAAGAACCTTGACCTTGCTATTCATCATGCGAATGATGACTTCAATATGCTTGTCATTGATATCCTGACCCTGTGTTTCATAGATGGCCTGGACCTGCTTGATAATATAGCTTTGAGTTTTGGCGGCACCGAGCAATTTCAAGCTAAGGGCAAGATCGAAGTGACCTTCTGTCAACTGTTGACCCTTGGTGACCTGATCACCATTTTTGACTAGAAGTTGAGTCGTTTTGGCGGTGGTGTACTCAATAGCTACTTCGCCAGCTCCAGAAATTTTGGCTTTATTACCGTGAATTGCGATAACGCCGGTAGCTGTTGCTCTGATTGGCTTGACCTCTGCTTTGGCTCCTTCGGCTACGACCTGATTCTTCACAACCTTGTCGCCATCATTGACGATAAAGTTGTAGGTAGCGGTCAATGAAATATTCTCAGTTTGGACGCCTTGGCCGACAACCGTAATCCGGTAGATATCGCCGTCTTTCTTGACGCTAGCGACACCAGCGATCTCAGACAGAATAGCAGGTTTCTTCGGCATACGAGCCTCGAAAAGCTCCTCAACACGAGGCAAACCTTGAGTAATATCCTCACCAGCAGCACCACCAGTATGGAAGGTACGCATAGTGAGCTGAGTACCTGGCTCACCAATAGCTTGGGCTGCGATAATACCAACAGCAGTACCAATCTTGACTGGATGACCAGTTGCAAGATCAACACCATAACATTTCTGGCACACACCACGTTCGGCTTCGCAGGAGATGAGAGAGTAAGCATCAATTTCAGTGATTCCCTTCTCGTTCAAGATCTTGATCTCTGGTTCGGTAATACGAGTTCCCTCTTTGATTCCAGCGACTTCTTTGCCGAGAACTCTACCCATGATATATTTGTCCCAATTCTCCCCGATTTCTTCGTAGAATTTCTTCTCGATTGTTCGAGTATTCTTGGTACCACAGTCTTCGACCGTGATCACAACATCCTGAGAGACGTCAACAAGACGTCGGGTAAGATAGCCAGCCTCTGAAGTACGAAGAGCGGTATCAGCACGACCCTTTCTGGAACCGTGAGTGGACACGAAGTATTCAAAAACTGAAAGACCTTCTTTGAAGTTTGAGCGAATAGGAAGCTCGATGATCGCACCAGTTGGATCAGCAACCATACCCTTCATAGCGGCAACCTGGGTCATCTGAGAGATGTTACCACGAGCGCCTGAGCTCATGATGATATAGAGGTCGTTGAGCTTGGGGAACTCAGCCATCATATCTTTTTCCATCTGAGACTGAGCCATCATCCAGGTCTCAACTACTTTGGCATAACGCTCTTCGTCGGTAATAAGACCTCTTTGATACTGTCTCTCGATGGTTCGGACCAATTCAGTAGAATCAGCCAAAATTTTCTCTTTTGATAGAGGAATATGAATGTCTTCGAGGGCAAAAGTAAAGCCGGCTCTTTGAGCATATGTAAAACCAAGGTCTTTGAGGTCATCAGCAAATTGAGCAGCGCGATCAATACCATACTGGTGATAGATCCGCTCCATCATTTTACCAATCATTTTCTTGGTCAAAGCTTCGTTTACATAGCCAAAAGTATCAGGCAAGATTTCGTTTAGGATCAAACGGCCGCAAGATGTTTCTAGAATTTGACCGTTAAACCTAACTTTGATCAGGGCATTGATATCGATGTGACCCAAATCACAAGTTGTCATGACCTAATGAGAATCTCTGAAGACCATGCCCTGACCCTTAGCACCATCGATGACAGCAGTGAGGTAATTGGCCCCCAAGACGATATCGTATGAAAGTGAAAGGACCGGGTCACCAGAAGCAGGCTTCAACAAGTTTTTTGCTGAGAGCATAATCTCTCTAGCTTCTTGCTGAGCATTGTCGGAAAGTGGAAGATGGACGGCCATCTGGTCTCCATCAAAGTCAGCGTTGAAAGCTGAACATACTAGAGGATGGATTTGAATAGCTTTACCCTCGATGAGGATGGGCTGGAAGGCCTGAATACCGAGCCTATGAAGAGTTGGGGCACGGTTTAGCATCACGTATTTGTTTTTGATGACATCCTCTAGGATATCCCAGACGAAAGACTCGCCGCGTTCGATCAGTCTTGTCGCGTTTT
>CAZGJE010000043.1:0-7367 GCA_964526355.1 uncultured Candidatus Saccharibacteria bacterium | reverse complement strand
CATGACTGAAGCAGAATTCTTGGCTTACATGGATGGACTACGTTCACCGGTCGCCGTCAACTATGCTGCTGATCCATGGATTCAGCTTGTGAGGACGCCCGGCAGTCCCTACTCGATAAGCAGCGAGCCCAAAACCCCGGGCGAAGATCTCAATAAATACAAAGCTTTCTATAAGAAAATTGCTGATTCTGAGAAGGAATACAAGAAAAACCTTGCCCGTTGGCAGAGTATAGTCGACCACGTTGATAAAAGATGGCAAGCCAAGCGAGCAAGCGATGTCAAAGGTTTTGGCAGCAGCCCGTATACTGAAAATACAATCAAAGATATTGTTGCCAATATCAAGCAGCGCTGTTTCACTGGAGTGAACAAGACTCTAGCCGATGGTACAGTCAAATGTCAGAATATGACTCGCTCTCCCGAAAACGATCTTCTATTCCGGATGGGGCTGCCTCAGGGTAACTTTGCCGCTATGACAGCAGCAAATGCGGCCAACAACGCTGGCCTCTGGGCTCGTTTGGCGACAACGAGCAAAACGATTGAGAAGGAATTCACTCTAGACCAGAACGCGATCAAGGCGCTATTTACCGGAGAAGATACAAGATATGTCAATCTTTCCAGAAAAGAGAAGAAGGTAGTAGAGGGCTCTGCCCTCAAGATTAATTCCAATGTTTTGAGCTTCTACGCTCAAATGCTGAACCATGAAGTTTTGCCCAACGATATGGATCAGTACAATCTGGACACCTGGACCCAGTACTACGTCAGCAATCCTTATGCTCCCAAGAAAACAGCAGCTGAAACATGTCCAATTTTATACGAACCAAGCGGCGACGACGGTGGTGCTTTTAGCGTAAACAATGAAACCATCGAAAACAACACATATTGTTACTACGACATGAAGGGCAGGCATTGCTTCAAGAGCTGGGATGAGGCTCAGCGTTATGCCATCGAACACGAGCCTGATTCGATCAAACACGCTAAGTTCAAAGTCGATGGGGTAGAAACTGAAATTGACAATTTCCTTCTTGGCTATCTTGCTTACCAGATAACTGTGGTATATAACCAAGCGATTACCGACTCAGCTGCGATAGACGGGGTGCCTGTCAACGAGAGCTCTCTACTAAATGTTTCTGATATTTATTTTGGACTTCGTGATTTTGTAAATGATTACAAAAAGGTAGATATCTTTGATAGCTCCTCTGTCCCAGGCAACGCTCAGCATGCCGAAAAAAGTGCTGCCATGATCTCGGTCATTGCAAACACAACTACCGTCTCAGCCAGCATTTTGGAAAAATTGTTCACTCGCGAACCTTCTGCTGGTTCTGTCTCAACTTTCAAGAAGAAAGTTGGTGTCAAGGAGGCCCAGAAACTGATCACTTATAAGTTGTTCAACCAATTTCAGCTAGGTTTTGCGGTCGGGCCAGACTACTTTGATGCCGGTGATCTCTATGATGTCCTAAACGGTGACTATACTTCCCTCACCAATATCGCCACCAACTACATCGATATGCAGGCCGAGCTCAAGCCAGGGACCACTCGCATACTTTACGAGGCCAGAGATCTCAACTCAGTCAAATGTGCGCTCAGTCAAGCCGGCGGCTCTATGCTTGGCAGAGTTTTTGGCCTTAACAACGTGCCCCTTGATGGTATCAACAATATTCCGTCCTTCAGAAAAGCGATTGGCCAAGCCAAGGTCGAGGAGACACTTTCTTTGCCACGTGGTACTTTCCGAGGCGGTGACCTGTCACAATTATTGGACAATATCGGTCCTCTCAATTTCATGGTTGCCTTCAAGATTCCGATGGATCCAGTCATTGCCAACGGGCTCTCTGGCGATATCAATACCGTACTGGGCTCCAAGACTGGCTATACCGACGGGGCGAGCCTGGCTTATCGCCTCACCCGTGTACGAGACGTTGCCTCTACTCGCAATGTCCTGACTGGGAACGTTGGTGATGCTGTCAAAAAAATTGATGCTACCCTCAAGACATATTTCTTGGACACTCTTCTGCCTGTATTTAGAGAGTCGGCAACCGATATACAGATAGAAAAATTGTCCGATCTAAACAAGAGCAACAAGGATTGGTATTTTGCTGTTCAAGCCTTCATCCAACATGTCAAAACCCTTGATGATACATTTGGCGTTATCCACTGGAGCACATATGAGCTTCTGACCAAGAATATTTCCCCAGATCAATATATTAGTCGAATCGGAGGTAATCTTGCGGTCACGGCAGCCATCGCCAACGCAGCCAGTATGCTCGGAGTTTCGGACGAAAAGATCGAGGCCGCGGCCGGAGTGCTCTCGATGCTCAAGAACAATTTAGTTTGCGTTAAAAGCCGAGCTATTACTCCTTATTATGATCCGGCCACTCGCCGCACGGTTTATCCCACGGCTGAGCTTGCCAAAAAACCTGAAAACGTCCGTATACAGGCCGAAACTGGTCAGTACCCGACCGGTGTCTATGACAGTGTTGGCAAACTGGTGGGCGTGTGCGAAGATGATGGCACATACGGTGATTTTGGAAAATTTTATTCAAACCTCAATACTCTCTTCACCTTCAACCTTGATGACAAGATGAGTTTGCCGGAAGGAACAATAGCCAAAGTCCTCTCGGATCCTGAGCATATAGTAGATAGTATTCTCAATATTGGTCTTGGTAAACTCGATCAGCAGATGGGGCTAGACCCATCCAAACCCGGCTCATTCTCTCTGAGTGGTTTCTGGAGAGCGACGTTTTATAAGGACTCCAAAGAGAAGGACGCTGCCAGAGATGCGGTTGACAAGAAGTGCTACAACGAATCCTTCCCTGGCGGAGCAGATGTTGCCGGCAAGATGCAGTATGACACTGCTAACAAGGACGTCAACAAACTCAAAAATCAATGGCCGGCCAAGGGCATCAAACAAAATGCAAATGAAGGCTACGAAAGCTACGCTAATAGAGTATTCGGTATTGTCACTGCTACTGTAGAGCACACCCAGGAGATGGCCCAAGCCTGGCTTGCCTCCTGGCGAGATGCAAACACGCGGCTCAACACTGCCAGCTCTGGCATCAATTCCAGTACGGCTGCATTTACAAATTGCAAGATCAAGAACAGGACCAAAGAGACAAATGCGACTCTGAGGAAAAATATCGAAGAATATGGAGTTACCCAGCTCATAAATCTTGCTAGGAACGCTTTGGGCGATATCAGAGTCACCATACCAGACTGCAACAAAAACAAATCATCTTATACAACGGGCACGGGCAGCTATCCTGGTTATGCCCACGGTAGTTGTGAAGTCCAAGTTGGTATCCAAGTCCCTGATGCTGATCTGAGGGCTCTGATCACGGGGGACCTGCGATATATTTCGCCCATCGCGATGGCTGTGTCGTCGAATATTGCGATGATCCCAATTGATAGGATGGCAACTGATAATTGTAACGAAAATGCCGATGGTAAATGTGAAACAGCAGTCCCACCTGAGTTTAGACTCAGTTACAATGACTACAGATATGCAGTTTTTGGCAGTGTCGAGTCAGACAATGCGGCCAGAGACGTCGCTGCCTATGTCCAATTCAATGGGGTAGAGAAGAACCCAGATGGCATGTTGGTCAATTCCGGCCAAGACTATCCAGTTGTTGACACCATTGACGCAGGGCTTGGATATCTCTCAGACGTAAATCTTGCCAAAACAGCAACCACTACTCCGGTGGCCAACAACAAGGCTGATCTAGCTGCTCCTTATGGCTATCGTCCTGGTACAACCCCAGCCTTTGAGGCTGTGGCGGCCAGAGAAACGCTCAAAACTGATATTGCTGCCTTCGAAGCTAAGTGCCAAGTCATAAATGGGCATATATACAATACCGACCCAGAGTGTGCCGGCAAGACTGACAAATATGGCGATTATGACCAAGCTGACTACATCAGCGATACCGCCTCAATGAGCGCGCTCAAGGACAGGGAAAATACCATTATAGGTGAGTCCAAGAAGCTATATCAGGACAATCTAACTTACAAAACCCTTGATATTGCTGCTTGGAAACTCGACGGCAACGCCTTCCCTGGCTTCGCTAGAGCGATCGCAACTGGTAACGCCAAGCTCAAATTGATGGCGCTGACCACATATCTCAAGAACGGCGCCGAGAGAGGCCACCTCTTCGGCATGGATTTTGATGCGGTCAAGAACCTCGAGCAGTGGGCTGGCACAGCTCGGTTCCTCTTTGAGGCGGGCTACAATGCCACTCACCAAGGGGAGAATAAATTTGATCCTTTAAGCACTCTGGCCAGTAATTCAAACGCGCGGTATTTTGCCACCAATTTCATTACTTCCCACTCCAAGGCCTGGTTTGGTTTCGAAATCCAGCCTGAGATGGCCGAAGGTATCCTGACTGGTATCGGCACGATCGGCAGAAAAGACATATTGCCAGATGGCACGACCAAGACCTGGACTTTTGGTAATTGGGGTATCCAAGACGTTGGCGCCGAACAAGTGTTTGCTGATGAAGCCAACAAGGGTGTCACTGTCGCTGGCAAGGATGGCAAACCGACCACGATGCAGACTTTGGGCGGGGCGACTCAGGACTATCTCGTCGGCCGACTCTTCAATTGGGCTGATGACAAGCTTGGCCTCGAAGCCGGTACCTCATTTAAGCTAGCCCAAGCAGGGTATAAGACGTACAAAGCCTATAAAACACTTGCTGATAATATCAGCTATGCGAAGGAGCTCGGGCTAATCGTTCCGAAGCTTCCCCAGACCGCTGCCGGCTATCAAGCTATGGGCGAGTCAGTGTCAAACCAAGTCGCGAGTCTACAATTTGAGCTTACGGATGCAATGGTTGGGGCAAAGGTAGATCTTGGGACCTACGATCAGTGGCTTGATAAGAATAACCTAGTAGCTAGTCCAGAAAATTTAACTGCTTATAACGGGGAAATCCAAACTAACGTTGATGGTAGGATATCAGAAGCAACTAACGGTAAATTCACCACCCAAGCTGATCTGGAAAAGACTACAGTTCCGGGCGGCAAAGTTTCTAGCGATATTCAAAAATCGGCCAAGACTTTCCAGGCAGCCAAAGATCTACTTGGAGGTCTTATCATTGGCATTCTAGTGAGCAAACTGATGGGCAAGATGGTCTCTGGTTGGGAGAGAGATCTTGGTATGCTTCCTGGCACTCTAATGCCTCTTGTCTCATCCATTGTCACTGCAGCCATCATCTTTGTCTGGAATGCTGCTATGAGCGCGATTGGCTGGAACTGCTTGCTTCTGACTCAGACTGCTTGGTGCCCATGGCTTGCTATTGGAATCGCGGTTTTCGGCCTGATTTATGCTTTGTTTAATAGTACGAAGTACTTTTACTGGTGTACGGGAGATGGATATTATCCAAGCATTGGATCCCTGGATTATAACAAAGACGTAGCAGGATTTGGCTGGATTGGTGGCCGGATCGACAAGGGTGCTGGTTTTATCGGGCCGCTTATGTCGCAATATGGCGTCAAACTTGCTCAATACAAGGCCAGACGGCTAATTGGCGATATGCTTGATTTACAGAATTCTTCTCGATTCAGGGACTCCTATGGTGAGGAAATTATCCCGATTCAGATTATGACTGGGCGCAAGGCAGACGTTGATTTCTGGAAAGAGGGTATAGACACGAATATGTGCCAGAAGGTTCTCGGGCCAGAATATATGTCCTGTGATGGTATGTGCGGTAAGGCCACCAGTGACGGCGGCTGTGTCAGTGCCTCACGTATGGGTATCTGGGCCAACACCCAGACCACTGGCTGGACCCACATTGGATTCTAACAACAAAAATGACTCTCATGATGAGAGTCATTTTTGATTGGAGAAAAGTTTTGTTTAACTATTTTTGATCTTGCCAGAACTCTTCGTTTTCAGCCATGGCTGGTTTGGCTGGAGTCGTCGACTCTTCTATCACGGTTATTTCTTTTTTGATCTCTTCGATCAGGTGATTGGCAGAATTAACCGAAACTTCAGTTTGCGTATCAATAATTTGCTTCACCTCTACTTTTTTTTCTTCGTCTGGCATATTATAACTTTCTATTTACGTATTCGAAATCTTGTTTCAAGCTCAGATCGACTAATCTCACGATCAGAAAAGGGGATGAACTTGTCTTCGCCGATTGCGCCGACAGCCATTACTTCCTCTGCTCCTTTGCCGGTGATTAGGACAACATCGTTTTTCTTAGCTTCTTTGATCGCTTTATGGATCGCTTGAGAGCGGTCGAGCACCTTCCAATAATTCCTGTTGATTCGCCACTGGTTCTTGGCGCCGCCTCGAAAGATACCATCTGCCACCTCGTTCATAATAGTGGCTGGATCCTCATCGTAGGGGTCCTCATCGGTAAACACAACAAGGTCGGCGTAGCGACCAGCCAGAGCACCCATGATCGGACGCTTGGTCTTGTCGCGTCGACCAGTCGCTCCGAGGACTGAGATGAGCCGTCCGCCGGTGTTACTCATGCCATCCCTTACGGTCTCATAAACATTCTTGAGCGAATCTGGATTGTGGGCATAATCAACGATTACTGTGAAATCCTGATCTGGCGACACTTTGATCGGCTCCATCCGTCCCGGGACCAAATCAATATCTTCAAGTCCCTTCACTATTTTGGCCGGATCGATTTTCAGAGCTAGGCCGACGCAGAAGGCGGCCAGAGCGTTGGAAACGTTAAATATACCTGGCAATTTCAAGTTTACGATATTTTGTCCCTCGTTGTGAGCGGCCGTGAAGGTAGCCCCGCTTGGACTAGTCAAAATCTTGCGGGCGACAACACCATGTTCGATCGGTTTCTTGACTGAATATAGGAATTTCTCAGCGGCGGGTAGGGAGTGAAACTTTTCGGAGTATTGGTCATCCATATTAACGACTGATTTGGCTTCTGGATTGTCCTTGAACAGTTTTAATTTTGCGTTGAGATAGTTCTCTCTGGTCTTGTGATAGTCGAGATGATCTTGGGATAGATTGCTATAGACAACGGTGTCAAACTTGATGCCATGAATGCGATTCTGGTCGATTGCCTGAGAGGTTACTTCAAGTACCGCATATTCGCAGCCAGCATCGACAGCCTTCTTCAAGAATGACTGAATCACGGAAGCAGGGGGAGTGGTCACCCATCTGACTTTGCTCTGGTGGGCGTATCTTTGATCCCCGATTTTAGTACTAATAGTTGTTTCCATGGCGTTTTTGATACCTGCAGCATCCAAAATTGAGGAAATCATACTCACGATTGTTGTCTTCCCCTTGGTCCCAGTCACCCCGATCACCTTGATTCTCTTGCCTGGATTGCCATTTTTGATCACAGACCAAGACGCCTCCAACTTGTGAAGCTGGTTTTTGGCATTTTGATTTAGGATTTTTGAAATT
>CAZGJE010000042.1:4442-7372 GCA_964526355.1 uncultured Candidatus Saccharibacteria bacterium | reverse complement strand
GATGGCTTGACCATCAATCTTCCGACCGCTGGACGTATCGAATACGTTCCTGGTTCGACTAGATGGTTCCAAAACGGTTCTCAGACTGGCGTATCGGTACCTGACGCGATCAATTCTGTTTCCGGTCTAGATATCGGAGATGTGAACGGTTGCTGGCAGTATTCTGGCTATGTCAGTTTTCAAGTAGAAGTCAAAGGCGAAGCCAAACTCACTATGAGCAAAGCTGTTGCCCACATAGGGGACGCTACATGGCAAGAAGAGATCTCCGCAGTCCGTGGTGATGAAGTTATTTATCGCTTGAACGTAATAAACGAAGGTAATGATCTTGCCAAAAACGTGGTAGTCAAGGATATTTTGCCTGACAAAATGAACTATGTTGCCGGTACTACATATCTTTATACTACGGCTACTCCAGCAGGGGTCAAACAGTCTGATTCGATTTTCACAGCCAATGGTCTTGTCCTGCCTGATCTTCAGCCAGGTGCAGCCAATATGGTCACGATTACTTATCACACCAAGATTTTCTCAACATTGGACGACACTTGCGGCTATTACCTAAATAACGTTGCCAGGGTTTACATGGGCGGCGTCGAGCAGGCTATGGACCAAGCTAAGGTCACAATTCGTTGTGAATCCCGAATCCTCTTCCTAGAGAAGATGGTCAAGGGTACAAACGGTTGGGTCAAACAAAATGCTGCCAATATTGGTGATAATATCGAATATCGAATTATCGTCAAAAACACTGGTAACGCTGATATGACCAACGTGATCGTATCGGATATTATGCCACTGTATGTAAACTACCAAGCTGGATCTACTAAAGTTGACGGTGTTTCTGTCAACGATCAGATCATGGCTGGTGGTATCAATGTTGGTACCCTCACTCCGGCTCAGTCAAAGACAATTACTTTCATCGGTAAGGTCTATGGTTGCCCACCAGTTGGCGGATATTCACTATATAATACTGCATACGCCAAAGCTGACTTAGTTACTTCGATTTGGGATAGCGCCTCTACGGTCGTGACCATCTCGATTCCAAGTGGCCCAAGCACTACTAAATAACCTAGATTTTATCTAGACGAAAGAATTTCATGAGAGACATTTTAAAAAAATTAAAGGGGATCGTTGCCGGAGCGTTGTTCCTGGCTATCTCGCTGGCGCCGCTAAACAGCGCCAAAGCAGAGAGTCCAAGATTCAACTATCTGGATGGCGATAACCCGCTCATCTATGGTCTTAATTTGACCAAAGGTGAGACAGCGCGCAAAACTGCGGTGACCGGCACTGCAGGAGACGTATTCGAGATTGCCCTGTATTACCACAATGGTGTGGTCAATACGACAGCTCACAATACAAAACTCAAAGTGAATATGCCTGCTGAGACTTCCAACAAGAGCGCTTTATTGCGCAGCACTTTGTGGGCAGACAATGCCGACACTGTGACAGCTGATATGTCAGCTACACTTGATAGTGATTCAACTTTGGAATTTGTTCCTGGGACACTCAGATGGTTCCCAAGCTTCAAAGATGGTGATTTGCCAACTGCATTGCCTACGGGGCAGACAGAAGCTAATCTCTTCAAAGATAGCGGTCTAAATGTCGGCGACGTAAATGGTTGCTGGCAGTACAAGGGATATATCTTATTCCAAGTCAAAACTACCAAAATATTGCCTGGTGCTATTGCTCAGAGCAAAACAGCAAAGAATTTGACAACTGGTGAAACTGGTACTGATATCAAGGCCACCCCTGGTGACTTGATCGAGTATACATTGATCACCAAAAACACTGGTGCTCAGTCTATTAACGCAATCATCTCTGATGACATTAGCGATATTCTAGAATATTCTGATGTTGCAAATCTTCCTGCCAATTCAGAGGTTAAGAATGGTGTGATTAGTTTCAATACCAATCTTGCGACAAAGACTTTTGCTCCTGGTGCAATCGAGACGGACATATTCAAGGTTAAGGTGAAAAATCCTCTTCCAACTACTCCACAAAGTGGCACACATTTCGACTATGTCATGTACAACCTCTTTGGAAACGTAGTAAATGTTCGACTACAGAAACCTGCCCCTGGGGTTGCTAACGTCAAAATGCAGAAAGATGTTCGAAACTTTACTGCTGGCGAGATCAACTATGCTGATGAAAACACAGCCAAGCCAGGTGATACTCTTGAGTACAAAATTTCATTTAGAAATGATGGCCAGGGTGTTGCCGAAGCAGTTAAAATCACTGATGTTTTGCCACTTTACACTCAGTTCATGTCAGGAACGACAGTAATATCGATTAATGACGGACAAGAGAGAACAGTCGGCGACATGCTTACGGGGGACGGAATCTTGATCGGTACGTTGAACCCAAATGATTTTGGCTATATTAAATTCAAAGTTTTGACCAAAGCTACTCTAGCTAACGGCGAAAAACTTTTGAACACCGCCAACCTAAAATTTGGAACTGTTAGCTTGTCTGACACAGCCCTGACCAAGATAACTGTCGCGGTAGTCGTACCGGCTACCACAACCCAGCCAATCTTGCCAAAGACTGGCGCGGAAAGCTGGCTATTGTTAGTGCTCTTGGTTCCAGCAGTATATCTAGTCCGCAAGTTTATCGCTCGAAGGAAACTTCTGACTACAAAAATCGCGAACTACTAAGACGGACGAAAGGTTCTCTGGTTTGCAAATCAAAAGGAGCTGCCCATGTGGCAGTTCCTTTTGTGTATAAAATAAGTTATACTTTTCTTGATGGAAACACTCAGAAACAAACTTGAAGACTTAAGAAACTTTCTCCAGATTTCTGATAAGAAAGAAGAGATTGGGCTGCTTGAGAAGGAGATGCAAGAGCCTGCTTTTTGGCTTGAAGACAAAGCAGCCAACGACAAAGCCAAGAAGTTGAAGAATCTCAAGGATGAGATCACTGTATTTGACGAGCTCTAT
>CAZGJE010000042.1:0-4424 GCA_964526355.1 uncultured Candidatus Saccharibacteria bacterium | reverse complement strand
CACAAGACTGGACCGAGATGTTGCTTCGTATGTATTTGCGCTGGGCGGAGACGGATGGATACAAGACAGACATGATATATGAGTCACGTGGTGGCGAGGCTGGGATCAAAAGCGCCACTATCGAAATAAACGGTGCTTTCGCTTATGGCAATCTCCGACAGGAATCAGGCGTTCATCGGCTTGTCCGCCAATCTCCCTTCAATGCCAAGGCATTGCGACAAACCTCTTTTGCGCTAGTCCAAGTGCTTCCCAAAATCGAATCAGATGCTGATGTGGATATTGATCCCAAAGATCTGAAAACGGATGTTTTTCGCGCTGGCGGTCACGGAGGTCAGTCAGTCAATACGACTGACTCCGCCGTTCGGATCACTCATCTTCCAACCAATATTGTAGTCTCCTGCCAAAACGAGCGAAGCCAACTTCAGAACAAAGAAAGTGCGATGAAGGTGCTCAGATCCCGATTGGCCCAATTACTTATCGACCAGCACAAAGAAAAAATCGAAGACCTGAAGGGCGATTTTTCGTCTCCGGAATGGGGGAATCAGATAAGATCATACGTCCTTCACCCATACAAGATGGTGAAAGATCATCGCACAAACATCGAAACCTCGGATCCGGATAAAGTGTTGAATGGGGGATTAGCAGAATTTATCGAAGCAGAACTTAAATTAGCTAAGAGTTAATAGCCCAGCGTCGGGAGTATGGGGTGCAGTTTTTGTTCTATCTCCTGACTGTTGACTCCAAACTCTCAGCTAACAATGGAGGGTAGTTATGGACAGATTCCTACAACTTATACATGTCGACCAATTAAGTCACTACTTTTCGCTTGGCGTGAAATATATTATGCCGACCAGCTTCAATGCCGGAAGGTATGAAGTTTTCATACTGATTATTGCTATATTGCTCCTAGCTGCTGCGGTTGATTTTTTACTCGTTCGCTCTTTCTTGGGCAAGAACTATCGCTTATTTGTTGCTCCTGGGGTTATTATCCATGAGATGTCCCATTTCTTGGCTTGTATTCTTACTGGCGCCAAAGTCACCAAAGTTGTGGTCTTTGATACTTCCGGAGGTAGCGTAGAACATGAGAAACCAAAGATTCCGATTCTTGGACAATTGTTAATATCGATGGCGCCATTTATTATCGGTTCGGCAATTATTTATTTCCTGTCCCTTCACCTCGGCCTCAAACCAGTCAACTTGAAAGAAATCGACCTATCCGTCGGTGGCATGTTGTCCTACGCCAAGTCGATGATCTCACCGATCAACTTCGGTGACTGGAAGAATTGGATTATATTCTACATTGTTCTAAATGTAATCGTGACGATGACTCCAAGCAAACAAGATTTCAAAAACATCGCTTTGTTGCTCCTATTTGTACTCGTCGTGATTGTTGCTGCGTTTAGATTTTTACCAATGGCTGGCTTCTTTAGTTTCGTCCCTATCGAAAAAATAACAATTTTGCTTTCTTCTATCGTATTGTTGTTGATTTTTGCGCTTCTATTCAGTATTGTTTTGTTTGCAGTAAGTAAATTATTTAAAAGATAGGTGCTGGGTTTCTGATGGTTCGGGTCACCCCCTGACCCGTAATCACCCGGTTCCTGCGACGAAGGAGCACAATGGTAGATTTTGGAAAAATGAAGGACCTGTATGAATTACAGAAAAAGGCCAGAGCAGTACAAAAAGAATTGAAAGATGTTGAAGTCGAAGCATCTAGCAACGATGGTTGGGTCACTGTCGTTTTCAACGGCGAGCAACATATGACTGAGGTCAATATTGCCGAAGAAGCTCTTCGTCCTGAAAACAAACGCGAAATAGAGAAAGATTTGAAAAATACGATTTCGCAGGCGATCTCTCGAGCTCAAGCTGTGGCGGCTGAAAAAATGAAAGATATTGCCGGTGGTATGGGCATACCAGGGCTATAGTATCAACATTGTTTATATTATGTCCGACAATGATATTATGTTAAACTTAAGGAAATAGTAAATATCTGTTTTTATCGTGTTTCGGTTATTAGCTAATAAACGGGGGGTCCGTGGGTCTAACTGGCACAGGGTTTGAAGATCAGGGTACCGAAAAGGACCTTTTACCTCAGGACAAGCAAAATATCAAAAAGATCCTCAAACAGAGGAAAGAGTTGGTGGTGCAACTTTCATAACACCTTTACAATTGCTGATGATGATGCGCCGCCAACGATCGGCCTTTCCCCTGGCTTGCTTGAACAGGCTGAAAGTGTCACATCAGCAAATATGAGAGTTTCTCTCTCTGCTGCTTCTGGATTTGCTACTTCTACCAATTACGCCGTTACCGGCGGCACAGCGACTGGCGGCGGGGTTGATTATACATTGGCAAGTGGTACTGCAAATATTGCGGCCGGCGATACTTATGTCGATATTCCATTCACGATAGTTGATGACGATGTCGATGAATTGCCAGAGTCGATCGTCGTCACCCTGTCAAACCCCGTACATTGTAGCGGTGGCGGTACATTTACATATAATATTTTGGACAATGACGCTGCGCCGACAGTATCACTTTCCGTTAACAATAGTTCAGTCTCAGAGACAGGCGGCACCGCTACCCTTACAGCAACCTTGAGCAATCCAACATATTCGGGAGTGACCATCGGCTTATCTCGAAATAGTTCGAGTACTGCCGCTAGCGGCGATTTTTCCTTCGGCACAAGCATCGCGATAAGCTCAGAATCCCTCACCGGTACAGCCTCCTTTAGCGCTACTTCAGATTTGTCGGATGAAAGTGATGAAAACGCTGTGATCACTATTACTTCATGGTCTGCGAATGTTTCTGGCGCTAGCAGTCCCAGCACGACTATTACTATTTTGGATGATGATAATACTATTACTATTTCGACAGCCGGTACCGGCGCTGGCGCTACCAGTCCGAGTTCCAGTGTTGTTGTCACAACCGGCGCCGGAACCACCATTACCGCTACTCCTGCTGCATCCTCCAACTTTACTTCATGGTCAGGTTGCAATTCTGCGGCCGATAATTCTACCTGTACACTAAATAATATTACTTCCAATAAATCAGTTACTGCTACTTTCACACTAAAAAGGTTTACGGTCACTGTTGCTACTGCCGGCACTGGCACTGGCAGCGCTGGCCAGACAACGCAGGAAGTTAATTACGGCTCAGACCTCTCCGCCACTGCTGCCCCAGATGCTTCATCTGACTTCGTCTCATGGTCAGGTTGCATAGTCTCATTGAAGAAGAAGCTGATAAACTGATTCAAAAAACCGGTGCTGGGGGGTCAATGGGCTTGAATGTGGCCGATTCTATTGTTAGAATATACTCATATAAATAAAAACTTGTTGTCGCAGGAGGGAAGTTGAAAGGCCTACGCAAATTTTTCCGCAGTCTCGTTTCCAAAGATAAGCACTTGGAGAAGGACGTTTTGTTGCCTCAAGACAAGGCAGCGATTGAGACTATTGCCAAAGAAGAGGCCATAGTCGCTGAGAAACAAAAGGAGCTCCAACGGAAGGAAATTGAGCTTGAACGTGAAATTATATGTATCCAACGTTCAACCAGGGTCACTTTCCGAGCCTTCGCAAAAGTTCACAATTCTCTCCGCCAAAAGTATCGGTGGTACTATAAATGGCACTTGAACCCATTTGCACAGCTGATTCACTGGTTTACCCTCGGTGGATACTCTACGGCAATAGCTACCATCATATTTACATCAATATTCACTGCAAGCGTCGTCGGGGTTAGGGCCTCTTCGGCTACAACCTGGGCGGACGCTGAGAGCTGGGGTAGTTGGAAAACCAGCGGTCTGAATATCAGCGCAGACGGTCTTTCGTTGACAAATACTGATACTGATCTCAATAGTTCGACCGATACTGACTCCAGCATCGCCACCATCGCCTACACTCCAGACAAAAACGAAATTGTCGACTGGCTCTCCGCTGAAAGTGCGGAAGCTTTAAATGGCGGTCAGATAGAGAAGCAATACTCAACCGACAACATCCTCTTCTCTGAAAAAATCGATGACATCGCCAACTCCAGTACTCTTTACATCCGGCTGAAGTTTGCCGCCGCTTCCGGTGCTCTCTCTCCCGTCTTAAACAACTTCACCATCAATTATTCTCGTCTGCCAATCGCGCCAACAGAACTAACCTTCAAGCTAGATATCAACTGGCTAGACACCAAGCAGATCCTCTCTGCCGGTGCCTTCTCTGACCCAGATGCCGACTTACACCTTGCCAGTCAATGGCAGATCACACAATCTTCCGGTGAATATACTGATCAAGATATCACTTTTGACTCAGGTACTGTCGAGAACAAAGATCAAACTAAACTAACTTCATTTGTCTTGCCCAAGAACCTGGGTGAGGGAAGCTATTTCTTTAGAGTTCGCTACCAAGACTCTGTTGGGGCTTGGTCTACTTGGAGTCAGGAATATTCAT